>NZ_JAFQQZ010000040.1 GCF_017410345.1 Methanobrevibacter sp. | reverse complement strand
TTAAGCTACTTTGTCGATTTTGATAATACCATCGTTTTGTGTGTAATAGAATACATAGGTTCCTGGTTCCATTCCTTCAAATTGACCAGCATCATTTTCTGTAACTATGAAAGTCTGCTTTTTCAATACATCACCAGCATCTATATCATCAGAGCTTGCATTTGTATCATTAGCATCGACAGTATCAGTGTCATTTTCATCAGCAATTTCAGTGCCATTGACTTCAGATTCTGTATCATTACTCAAATCCTCTGAAATTACGGTGTCATTTGTAATGTTTTCTGCTACGTTTTCTGCATTATCGGTCAAATTCAAGTCAAGCACATCAGTAGTTGGAACAAAATTCAAAGCAATAAAACCAACAACGACAAGAGCTATTAATGCAATGATAAAACCGATAATAAGTTTTTTATTCAACATATTTAACCTCCTTAATGTAATATCATTTAATAAATTAAGTATTCATTAAATATTATATTTGTATAAGATTGATTTAAAAATATCTATTTTTTAGTGAAAAATTTAGCATGAAATATTAAAAAATTCTATTTTTTAGAAAAATAAGTTTTAAATATTAAAAAATTCTATTTTTCTGCAATTCCTTCATCCTTTCTTTCATATACAAACTTAGGTACCGCATGCTTGAATGGATCAAAGGTTTCAGGATTCTTTACCTCAACGCATTTCATGCTTACCTTAGAGTGAAGAGAGCTTGGAAGCCTTAGGATTCTCTTTAGGTCTATGGTTACCTTTGCATCTATAGTGGATAGATTTACCCTTGCCATGGCATTTACCATATCCTTGTATCTTCTTGGGCCAATTCCTTGCTTGAATGAACCCCAATCGTCATCGTAAAGATAGTCCCTATGCTTTATCATGTCCTTCAACAAACGATTGTTTATGCCATCAAGCTGTTCATCTCCCCTTAAATGGAGAATGTTGTACTTTACCTTTTCAGTGAAGATGGCAGGATAGGCAATTGGAATTGAGAAATGCTCAAGGTTATAAGGCTTTCCTCCTGGTGTGATGTTAGGATATTCGGACCTTGGAACCTCGGCTCCAGCCACATACTTCAATACCTCTCCTCTCAAGTCACTGTCCGCTTCCATCATTACAGGGTCAAGTATCCTTATGTGGAATCCCCTTCCGGAATAAATGAGATGTATGTTCTTAAGGCCCAAATCGCCTTTCAAGGTATCAAGCATGATATTCACACGTTCAAGGGCTTCCCCCAAACAGATTTCACAGACTCCATCACAGGTGCAGGAACGAATAGGCAAATCCTTTGCATCAATATCAAAAATATATTCAGCCTTTTCCCATCCCCCACGCTTTCTTGGATTTGCATAGAATGCCACAGAAACATATGCGGCAAATGGGGCCTTGGTTCTTAAAAATCGTTTAAGGGCAGTTGTGCCGAAAAAAACCTTATATCTGTCATTAGGCCCATGGCCTAAATGATCAAAACCGAATTCCCTTTTGGTGATTCCCTCACGGATAAAATCAGGCAAGTCCTTCTCAGACCATTCCTCCCTATAGTATCTCCTTCTTTCCTGAAGGCTTGATTGACCAAACATAAAATCACCAAAGAATCGATTCAGCATATTGAAATTGAACTATAATTGAACTATAATTAAATTTAAACTTAAATTATCACTGCGTTTAAATAAAGTTTTTAATTGAATAAATAAATAGTATATATAAGTAAAAATATTTATGATTTAATAATACTTAAAACTTATTATAATGAAAAACAGCTATTTATAGAATAAAAAAATAGATTGAAAATCAATTAAAAATGAATTATGGAGATGAAGAATGCTAAGTGAAGAGGAACTTAGAAGACTGATTGAAAGCTTAAGCATAAGGGAAATCATAGAGCCTGCACTTGACAATTGGGCATACTATGAATCAACTGGAAAAACAATCATTAGCCTAAAGACCGGAAAGGTTCAGGGAATCGGCTTAAAGTTCAATGAACTCCTCGACATGGACCATGACAGCGAACATATCGAACTTTACAGGATAGAATCCGATGAGGAGCTGTACGACGAGGAAGAAATTCTGGATGAAGAGGAGTATGAAAATTTCATTGAATTCAAAGAGAAAAAAGAAGATGAAAATGAGAATTATGATGACTACGACCCTGAACTCTTGGAGGAATTCTGCAAAATCGAATCAATAGACAAAAGGGAAAGGCAGATAAGAATCCTAATTGAAAACTATGAAGAGTACCATTTCAACAATTATCAGGACTTTGAACATTCGATAATCTTAAAATACTATGATGAAGATGACTATACCTATTAATGAATTATTCAGGACATTATTCCTATTCGGAAGCTTCATTGGATTCATCATTTGAAGCCTCTGAACTCAATTCACCATTCTTGCTCATTATCCATTTTTTCCTTGAATAATAGCTTAACGGATTGTTTATCTTAGCGCAATCCTTATTTTCCTTACAGAGCTGCGGCAAATGAATTTTAATCTTTTCACAGCTCATAGGAGTGTACCATTTGGTCTCTCCCTCATTTTCAAGGCTTACCTCCTCATGCATTCCGAAACCTAATTTTGAAATGATGTTTATTTTCTCCTGAGGCTGATCTTCAAATAAAGGAGGAGTACAGTTATCTGCAGCTTCAAAGATAAGTGGCAAAATCTCATTCAATGTAATGTTCAGGTTTGTGTCAATATCTGAAACCTTTACGGTTCTGTCAGAACCGAAAATTCCAGGATAGAGCCTTGCATATGAAACGAATGAAGTCAAAAGGAGCACAATCGCATCATTCCTTCCACCAGAGGAAACACCATTTACGGTATTTTCAATGCATGGAGGAAAAGCTTCCCTAATGAGCTTTCCGATTTCCATATTGCCAAATCCACCGCCACTTGCATAATAAGTGCTGTATTTTGCCAATGATTCGGTGATTGTCTCATCAAGCAATTCACCCAATTCCACAATGGCAGGGTGCATTTCAACGATAGCCAATTGGTCTTGGATGGATCTGATGTAGTTTTCAGTGTTCTGCATCAATAATTTGGTTAAGATGAGCTCTCTGAGATTGTCTCCGATTAGGATATCATAAACTCTTTCAGGAGACCTGTCAGTGAATTCATCACCGAAGGAATAGACAAATTCCTCCCTATCCAAAACTATCTCACCATTCTGCAATACCAAATCAGTCAAGGACAGTTTTTTAGTGGCTATCAAATCCTTTAAAAAGGACCATTCAATGCCATCTTGAATAAGCAGATCACTTAAAATCTCTTCAACAAGCTCCTTTCTATCAGATAACGGAAGCTTGGTCAATCTGTCTTCAATCATCAGCCCTTGGGATTCCACAAAGAGCTTGACCTCACGGGAGCCTGGACGGAACTTGTTTGCAATCGCTTGAGCCAATATGTGAAAGGCAATTGTGTCATATTCGGCAATTCTTTCATTGAAAAAGTATGCATAGTCGTTAGGGTTGAAATCCTTATTGTTCTTTCGCTCAATATACCATTTAATGCGGTTTACAGCCAAATCCACTAGAGTTTCAGGAACAACTTCCTGATTGGAGATGGTCTGGCGATTTGTGTGAATGGCAATATCCATCAAATCATCATTATGTGAGGATATCTCTTCAAGTCCACCTAATCCCCTTACTATGTCCCTTCCTTCCTGTGATAAGGGATTTAAATATGAAACCAAAACCATCAAATTGCTCCTAAGTGATTTAGACTATATAATACCTGATTAAAATTCTATTATTTTTTTAAAAAAAAATTGTTTTATATATTATACTATAATTCAATACATTTAAATAATTTTTTATAAGATTACTAAAATTTTTTAAATAAAAAGTATTTTCTAAAATGAATATAATTTTCTCAAATGATTAGAAGATTGATTTGAAGCAGTAAAATTATTAAATAATAACAAATTTATAGTAAAATTGATAAATAATAATTATACTACTAAATTTAATCTAAATATTAGTAAATATTTAAATAACAGTAAAATAAAAAGAATATCAATGGATTCAAAAGGAATAATCAACATAGAACTTTTATTTTGCACATTGATAATAATCTTAGTCTTGATAATTAATCTTCCAATGATTGAAGAAAACCTAGATTCAAATTTGGAAATTGATGAAAACAGCGAAGGGAGACTTCTATTGAATCATGTTTCAGACTCAATAAATGAAGTGAATTCAAAGGAGTATGGATTCAATAAGAAAATCAGATTGCCTGAATCAATTAATGGATATCATTACTCCATTCTTGTAAACAATAGAGAAGTCATTATTGAGTTCAACAATAAGAAAGGAAAATCATATATCAATCCGATAAAACTTGTAGACGGTAATAACAAAACAATGGAGAATGTGCAATTATATAATGGGAGAAGCTATTTGATTAAAAAGACTTTGATAAATGATAACAAGACCCATACAATCAATCAAAGTTCAATTGAAATCATGCAAATAGAAGGATAGAAATAACTAAAATTCTTATAAAAGATAGAAGGATGAAATAGCTGAAATTATTATAAAAAATTAAAATGAAAATGATGAAGATGGATAAAAAAGGTCAAATAACTGTAGAATTGCTTCTACTCATAAGCTTTGCACTTATAGCGGCAATAATCCTGGCCAACGTAATAATGGATGGCAATGAATTGAATATGGCAATGGCCTCTGCAAGAAATGGAGCCTTTGAGGGGATATCATCAAATGGACTGGCGATTTATCCTAAGGAATCCTATGACAATTATTCAAAAGATCCTAAAAAGCAGACCTTGCTTCGAGAAAAGAATATAAAAATCCTCAGGATTGAGCAAACCGTTAAGGGAAAAGACAATTTCAATCGAACCAGAATACAATTAAGGATCTATGCATCATCTCCAAATGTGAAAACGAAAGAGGAAAGGGAATCTGTAGGAGACCGCATAAACTATAATGTCAGAAAGAGCATCACACATTCATTCAAAACAGAGAACATTACAAACAAACTGTTCAATCCTGCATTTTCCAACAAATACAGCTTTACAACTGGAAATGTAGTTTGGGTTTGACTTATTAGAAAATATAAGAAATGTAAAATAATGAAAAAACAATTGAAAATAGAAAAAATAGTGAAATAAAAAAAGAAAAATATGGAAGAAAAATAATTAAGTTAAGATAAATATTCTAACCTAAATAATAGAAATAATCCTTCAAATGGATGAATTGCGCAAATGTTTGATTATGGGTAACTCCAGGCATTAATATAGCTACAATTATTCCAATAATACCAAATATGATGCCGATAGCCCAAATCATCATCACTGCAGTCTTTTCATCAACCGGTTTTCTTAAAACCAATCTGATTAGGGATTTGAATCCTTGATCCGGCCTTACCAATTTTCCATCCTCATTCAATTGGGTTGGCTTGTGCTGTTGCCTTTCCATAACTCCTGCACTATAGAATTTAAGTGATGCATCTATAATGTTTGGCAAAAGAACAATGAATGCAATTAGCTTTACCCTACCGATAAATGCAATAGCTGCAATGGTCGCCCCAATGACAAGTGTACCTGTATCCCCAGGGAAAACCTTGGCAGGATACTTGTTGTAATAGAGGAAAGCGATTAAGGTACCTAGCATGCTCATGCTGATGATTGCAACATCGTATTTTCCTAAAATGATGCAGCTGATTGTAAGGGAAGTCATTGAAATAACACCAAGACCTGATTCAATACCATTCAATCCAGCAAGCATATTGGTTAGATTTGAACAGATTGAAACTGCTATTGGAATCAAGAGCATATACAAAAGGCCAACATTAGGAGGTGCAATCCACCATAAAGGAATACCGGCCAAAAAGAGCAGGAACAGCTTTTCCTTAGATGACAATACAATCAGGTCATCCACCATACCGATGATTCCAACAATAAGAACCACAACAAGAACGATAGCCAATTGGAATGCCAATATTGGGAAAAGTATGATTCCAACAAAGATTCCTATGATAAAACCAAATAATATTCCAATACCGCCCATTTCAGCTACAATAGGGCGAGAGGACTTATGAATGTCCTTTCCAATAATCTCGGCTTTTTCCAGCTTTTGAATAAGCCATGGCATGACCAGACGAGTACTGATAAATGATAAGATCCCACAAATCAATGCAATGACAACCAAAGGCATTGTGGGAATTGAAATTAAGCTTGACATATTTTCACCAAATATTATTTAATCTTGAATTAATTTGTTTTTTTAAATTTATTCTGTTTCCTAAATTAATTCGTATAATTTCTTCTTAAATAGATTAATTAATTTACTTTTTATTACTTATATTAAATAAACTTTTAATAAAAATTTCATATCTTTAGAACTTTTAGAAAATGAAAAAAATTATAAAAATTAGTTAAACTTATAAAAAATTACTGCTAAATGTAGATAAGCAATATTAAAAAGACCATATGATTATCATGAGTTTATTATATTAAATACATAGTAAATTAAAATGAAATAAATGTCAAAACCATTAAAAATATGAATTGTTGTTTTAATTATTCCAATAGTAAATTTTTTGTAAAAAATTAATTAATAAAAATAGTATTTTTTAAGAAAAATTTTTTAAAATCTTAGCAGTGAAAAATAGTATTTTGAGAAATTTTTTAAAATAAAATTAAAAAAAATTATTTCTTATTCAAAATATAATATATAGACCTGACCGGTATATTAAGTTCTTGTGAAATTTGCTTTGGCTTAATACCTTTTTCTCTCATGGCTTTAACTTTTTGCCTGCAGGCATCATCATACTTTCTTCTGTAATGTTTGACATTGATTCTGTCAAAATACTTGGATTTGATGTAATCCACATTGGAAACAGACATGTCCAATATGCTTGCAATTTCATCTGAACGTTTTCCTTCATTGAACAAATCAACTACCTGATTTATCTGATTTTTTGAATATTTCCTTTTTCCCCAATTATATTTCACTTCAACGGACACCCCCAAATTATCCAAAGCCTTGATATAAGTAGGGGAAATCCTATTATAAATGCTTTGAGGACAGGTGATTCTCTTTAATGAAGGATAGGTGTCCATCAATTCAATGATCTTTTGTGATGTGAGCTGTGTTGAGATATGAACCTCAACCGCATTGATGTCATATCTTGAATCGGTTTCCAAAGGTCTTTCGTCAAAGATGTCCAACTCTTCCTTAGACTGGGAATCCAAATTGTCGAAATCAATGTCATCAAGATCTTCGAAGTTATCATCTTCATCGTCAAAGTCTTCAAAATCCTCAAAATCCTGATAATCATCAAAATCATCATAATCCTCAGGAAATTCTTCGAATTCATCAAAGTCTTCAGCCATGAAAAACACCTTTTTAAGTTTGAATTATAAAAAACGAATTATAAAATATACAATAGCAAATACAAATCAAGATTTATTCTTCACCAAATCAATAAAGTCTCTGGAACGTTTTGTATTAGGCTTTCTAATACTTTTCATATTATTTATTTCACGCTTGATGCTCTTTTCGCCTACTTTGAATGCATAGGAAACTTCCTTAATGCTATAGTTGGAATTGGTGAACACAATTGCAGGACCCACTGCGGCATAATTCAACTTGATGTTCAGGTTCTTTATTCTGCTTTCAAACTTGAATTTCTTATGAAGCAACAAATCCATTTCATCAACCGCCAAGATATGTTCCTTCTCCTTTTCCCTTAAAAGGTCCACAACTTGATTGTGGGGATTCTGGAATACCTTACGCTGTTGCCTGTCAATGTCTCCACGGATATATGGGAAAGGTGAACCATAACGCTGACGCCTGTCTTGGGAAGTGCATAGATAGTATTTGGAAATGTCCCACAATATCAATGTAGGTGCAATGTCTGCAAAGATCTTTGTCTTGATCTTTTCCCTTTCCTTCAAATCTTTCTTAAGGCTCCTATCCAAATTGCCGAACTTGTCAATCAATCCCAATTCCTCAAGAGTCCTATCAATCTTATCGCTTCTCCAATCCTCCAAATCACTTGAATCTATAAATTCAGGCTTTTCCAAATTAACGGAGTAGATGATTTCATCATAGATCTTAAGATTGTTCATATCCTTAATCTTGTCTTCAAAAATAGCTTCACCATGGCGTTCAACAATATCCTCTGCATGCTTTACATAAGCCAAAGCCAAATTTGTGCAGGTATGCTTATCGTTGATGATTGTAGGCTTGGTCCTCCTGAATTCCAATCTTTCTATGCGGACACCCTTGCCGAACCTTCTCCTAAGCTCATCCTCATAGCTGTCTGCGAATTCACTGTCGAGAGGAACCCTTTTGGTGATTGTCCTTCCGTTTTCCTTATATTTGACAATAGGGGTGACTGTCTTTACAACCCCTCTTCTCTGTTGCTTTAAGATGTTTAGAACCCTTTTAAAGGATTCCCTTCCCCAACTGGACAAACCGGACATCAGGACCATGTAATTACCTGACAATGGTAAATAAGGAATTATCTCAAGCCTATGAACGCCTGAGTGATTAATCTTAAATTCGAAATCATTGGAACCGCACTTGCATGTCTTTCCCCTTTCCAGGTAACTGCTTACCCTATAGGATTTCTTGCATTCGCTGCATCTTATTTTGGCATATTCCTCCAAATTGCCTAATGCAATCTTATGTGCGGAAATGGCATATTTGACCCTATCAAAACTGTTTTTCTTGGCAGATGCCCTATTCCTAAAGATTTGGGTATGGCGACTTATCTCACCCAATTCCTCATAATCCACATCATCGCTTGCACGGGAACCATAACGATTTAAGGAGCGGAATGGAGCAGTGTAACCGCTTTCATCCATACTCTCCTTCATCTCCTGAAGCTTATCCAAATTGCCTTTGAGAAGTTCATAGATTTCCAAAAAGGACTCCAAATCCTTAAAATCCTTTTTTAGATTGGTCAAATCTAATTTTTCCTTCTCTATTTGATTTAGAAATTTTTCAGACTCTGTAATCATCAATGATTCATCCATAATATCACCGTGAGGACTTTTATAGGTTTGCCGCCAAGAACCTATAATTTAATAGGATATTATAAATCAATTTCGTTCAATAAAAATCTTGCCTATGCCTTTTGTCTTGATTCATTAATTTAAAAATAGTAAAATGGACAAATTACATAAGCAATTCGCCGATTTCACAATCGTCTGGAGTTAGAATAGCTGCACTTTCGGTAGCCATGATCATTCCTTCAGACTTTTCTCCCATCAATTTAGCCGGTTTCAAGTTGGTCACTACAGGGACCTTTTTGCCAATCAAGTCTTCAGGAGCATATCTTTTACCTAATCCTGCAACCACTTGAATGGTTTTGTCACCAATGTCAATTTGAGTTTTCAATAGTTTGTTAGACTTTTCAATCTTTTCACATTCCAAGATCTTACCAATCTTGATTTCCACTTTAGCAAAATCGTCAATACTGATTAAATCCATTTTTTCACCTTCATCTTTAGACTCCTCTTCATTCTTCTTGTCTTTAGAGTCTTTCTTATCATCTTTAGATTCACTTTCGGAATCTTCCAAGTTCTTATATAATTTTTCCTTTTGAGCTTCAATAACCTTATCTTCAATCTTTTTGAATAATGGTTTTGCCTTGTTGATCTCATGGCCGGTTTCCAAGAAGACCTTTGCATCGTCCCAATCGTTTTCAGTTGGAATGTTGATTATGTCACAGATTGCATCTGCCTTGTTTGGAATATAAGGTTTGAGCAAGACAGCCATTGCCTTGCATAATTGGTTGGATAAGTAAAGACAGTTTGAAGCCTTTTCCATATCTTCCTTAACCGCTTTCCATGGTTCCTGGTCATTGAAGTATTTGTTTCCCTTTTTGGCAGTAAGTATAATTTCAACCAGACCTTCCCTGAATTTCATGTCAGAGATCAATTCCCCTACCTTATCAGGCAATTCCTTAATTGATTTCTCAAATTCCAAGTCATCTGCACTTGGATTCTTATATTCAGGGACCTTTCCATCAAAGAACTTATTGGTGAAAGTGAATGTTCTGTGGAGGAAATTACCAATTACATCAGCCAATTCATCGTTGATCCTTCTTTGGAATTCATCCCAAGAGAAGTCAGTGTCCTTATTCAAAGGAGCATTGATGGTAAGGTAATATCTGAGAAGATCTGAATCAAAGTCCTTGACAAAGTCTGCCACCCAAATGACCCAGTTCTTGCTGGTGGACATCTTTCTGCCTTCAAGGGATAGGAACTCCCCTGCGAAAATGTCATCCGGCAATTTGCAGTCATGACCTAAAAGCATTGCAGGCCAGAATAAAGAGTGGTGGTAAATAATGTCCTTACCGATGAAATGAACCACATGACCATCCCAATAGTCTTCCCAAGCCTTGCCGGATTTTCTTGACCATTGGGCTGCAGATGAGATATAACCTAAAAACGCTTCTCCCCATACATAGATTACTTTTCCTTCTGCACCTTCCAAAGGCACTGGAATACCCCATTTCATGTCACGGGTCATGATCCAATCCTGAAGACCTTCCTTCAACCAGTTTTTAGCATAATTCCTTACATTTGGTGGCAAGTATTCATTTGTGCTAATATAATCCTCAAGCTGCTCTTGGAAATGGCTTAACTTAAAGAAGTATTGGGTACTGTCACGGATGACCGGAGTGTTTCCGCAGGTCAAGCATTTTGGCTCGACAAGCTCTATAGGGTCCAATGCCCTACCACAGACTTCACAGTGGTCCCCTCTTGCTTCAGCACCGCAGACAGGACAGATTCCTTCCACATATCTGTCCGGAAGGAACTTTTCACAGTTCTCACAGTAGAGCTGTTGAATGGTTTCCTCATAAATCAGTCCATTATCGTAAAGGTACTTGAAAAAGTCCTGTGATATCTTATAGTGCAATTCATCTGTAGTCCTTGTAAAGTTATCCAAAGAGATATCGCAGCTTCTAATGTCTTCTGCAATCATATCATGGTATCTTTTTGCGATTTCAATAGGCTTTTTGCCTTCCGCATCAGCCTTAACTGCAATTGGAGTACCATGCTCATCAGTTGCACATACCATCAATACCTCATTTCCAGCCATACGATTGTATCGAGCGTAGATATCAGCTGGAATATAAGTGGATCTCAAATGCCCTAAGTGGCATGGCCCATTAGCATATGGCAATGCACATGAAATAAATATCTTAGTCAACTAAATCCTCTCCAATAAATCCAATAATTGTTTTTTGTAATTTAAATTAGTCTTATAAATGAAAATAATGATTATATTAAATAATAATCAAACATTTATCAATATATTATATATTCTCTGTTATATAAATAAGTACTGATTTTTTGGAAAGAATTGCAAAAATAAAAAATAAATATTGCAAAATCAGTTGAAAAATTATGTAATCATATTAGAAAAATAGCTAAAAAAATTTAATTGAAAAATGAAAAATCAAATTTTAATATTAAATGCAAAAATAAAAATTAAAGATTGCAAAAATCTGATGAAGGAAAAATTAAGAATAATAAAAATAAAAATAGAGATTAAAAAACTTATAAAAAAATAAAAAATAAATAAAAAGTTTATCTAATTATTGAACTTCTTACTTACTTCCTCTACAGCAATTACCAATGGATCAGTTACCATAGATACAGGAGGAGCATATGCAAACTCCATATTGCTCAATTCAAAGCAGGTCAACTCTTCGGTAATGGCTAAAGTCATGGTGTCAATTCTTTCAGCCACCCTTTCCTCTGCAATGATCTGGCATCCGATAATGGTTCCATCCGCATCACAAATAACCTTAACATTCATTGGCTTGGCATTTGGATAGTATCTTGCCCTTGTCAAGGCTTCCACTTTCCCTACAACCGCTTTAATGCTGTTCTGCTGTGCAAAGCTGCGGGTCAACCCTACTGCACCGAACTCCAATTTACCTACCTTGGTAACCATGGAATTCAAGACCGGATTGAATCTTGAACGTCTTCCTGCAAGGGTTTGGGCCAAGGTTTTCGCTTGCCTTACAGCAGTGGTCCCTAACTGGGAAACGGTGTTTGACCTAAGTATTGCACTGTAGCACTCGACACAGTCACCTACAGCATAAACATCAGGTACTGAGGTAGCCATCCTATCATTTACAAGTACAGCCCATCTTCCACAGTCACAGCCAGCCATTTTAGCCAAGTCCAATTCAGCCCTTACACCGGTAGCCAATATGACCATATCCGCATCAACTTCAGTTCCATCATCAAATACAGCAGTCTTCACCCTTCCATCTTCACCTTTCAGTTCAGTGATAGGTTGGCCAAGAACTATGTCGATTCCTTCTTCCATCAAGTAGTCTGTAATGATTTTAGCCATATCTGGGTCAAGGGAACGTGGAACGATTTGAGGCAACATTTCACATAAGGTTACCTTAAGGCCCATCTTCTTGAATGCATAAGCGATTTCAATACCAATCAATCCTGCACCGGTTACTACTGCGCTTTTACAGTCTTCAGACCATTCCTTAACCCTCTTTCCGTCATCCAAGGTTCTGATCTTGAATACTCCATCCAAGTTCACACCTTTCATAGGCGGTACGAATGGGCTTCCTCCAGTAGCCAAAACCAATTTGTCATATTTCATGGTTTTTTCTGCACCATCTTGAACATATGTGATTTGCTTTTTAGAACTGTCAACTGCAGTAACTTCAGTTTCAAGCATCACATCAATGTTCTTTGCCTTATAATCATCAACTGTCCTCATCACAATATCATCAAATGAATGGATCCTATCTGACAATACGTAAGGAATGGCACAAGGGGAATATGAAACCTGATTATCCCTTGTCAATACCACAATTTCAACTTTTTCATCTAATTTTCTAAGGTTGGAAGCTGTTGATATTCCTCCAGCTCCACCACCAACGATAACGACTCTCATTTACTCAAATCCTAAATAAACATTTAATTCTTAATAGTTAGTTGAATTTTGAATTATAAACATTCTAATAAATTAATAAAGATAAAATTAATCAAATTTAAACAAAATGAATAATATTAAAAAATTATTGAATAAAAATTAATTTAAAAAAGAATTAATTCATATTAGAATCATTATAATCTATCTAGATTATATTATATAAACTTTCTTTATGAAGTAAAGTTTGATAAGAAATTCCTAATGAAAAATGAATGAAAAAATAATAAAAAAGATTGAAAGAATGAATAAAATAATAATAAAAATTGATTAAAAAAAGAATAAAAAAAGTAATGTGAAATGAATGAAATTATAAGTATTTCACACCATCTTTGGAACCGATAATTACCTTATCAACCATTTCAGTGAACAATCCGTTTTCCACAACTCCTGGAATGGTGTTCAGTTCCTTTTCCATAGGAATAGGGTTTTCAATCTTGCCGAATGCAACATCCAGAATGAAGTTTCCATTATCCGTTATGACAGGGCCGTCCTTAGCCTGACCCATTCTGACTTCCACTTTTCCTCCCATATCCTCCAAAGCCTTTGTAACAGGATTCAAGGAATCTGGTATGATTTCAATTGGAAGTGGGAAAGCGCCTAAAACATCCACAAGCTTGGATTCATCTGCAATGATTACCAATTCCTTTGCTGAATAGTCAACAATCTTTTCCAAGGTGTGTGCCGCTCCTCCACCTTTAATCAAGTTAAAGTCAAGGTCTATTTCATCAGCACCATCCACAGCAAGATCTATTTCATGCTCGCTAAGGTCTGTAAGCGGAATGTTCCACTTTCTAGCAAGGAGTCTTGATTGGAAAGAGGTTGGAATTCCCATGACTTCAATTCCTTCATCCCTAACTCTCATACCTACCTTTTCAATGAAGTAAAGTGTAGTGGACCCGGTTCCAAGTCCTAATACTTGACCGTCTTTTACCAAATCAGCTGCAGCATAACCGCAATCCTTTTTCATTTGACTCATATTAACACCAAATAATTATCATTAAGTTAAATAATAAAAATTAAAAGTTTAAATTGAATTTCCATCAAGCTTATTATTTATCTTGAATTTTTACAATGCATTTAACTAAAGCGTTCCCTTTTGGACAATCCTTGAATTTGCCTAAGTCCTTGACATACACTCCCTTCTCTTCTTTTGAGATTCCATCAGGGAAACACATATGCCTGTAATCACAGTCCTTATTGGAGCATCCTTGACGCTTGAAGTCAAAGCTTGAACCTTCAAATACTCCTTTTGAATCTGTTAAAATGGTGAATTCCGCATTTTCAACAGCCACTACCTGAACCTTATCGCTTTCATGGACAGGACATTTCTGTTCAACATCCCTGACTTCAGTTATTGTATATCTATGGCCTTTCTTTAGGGAATCCACACAAGAGGCCTTGAACCTACAGGACGAGCACTCCTCTGCGGCTTCATAAAATACAAAGCTCACTCCCTCTTTTGCCAATTCCTTACCAATCAATGTAATCATATAATCATTCCTTTATAATTTTTAAACCAAATTAACACACTAAAAATTTAAAAGGAAAATAAATGAATTTTTAAGAATAATCAAAATTTAACAACTAAATCTTAGCAATAATACTTCCCAAAAAACTTTCCAAGCTAAATGACTTCAGTCTTTTTAGCCAATTTAACAGCAGCTTCTCTTGTAAGGCCATTGTCTCCTAAAATTGTATATCTATCTGGCCTTATTGTATGTGCCATTGTCAATGCATCAATGATCTCATCATCATCAATTCCCAGTTCCGCTGCAGTTGTTGGAGCGCCGATAGTCTTTAGAATATTCTGGATGGATCTCCAGTTGCCGCCATGCAAATGCATCATCATGATTGTTCCCACACCACATTGCTCACCGTGCAATGCAGGCTTTTTAGCCACTCTATCCAATGCATGGCTGAACAGGTGTTCGGATCCGCTTGCAGGCCTTGATGAACCTGCAATGCTTATTGCCATACCACTGCTGAACAATGACTTCACTACAATTCTTGCACTTTCCTCAAGACCTTCCTTAATGCTGTCGGAAGACTTGATGATAAGCTTTGCAGTCATTTCAGACAATGCAGCTGCTGACTCACTATATGGCTCATTCCTTAATCTATAAGCCAATTTCCAATCCTTGATTGCAGTATAGTTTGAAACTATATCCGCACATCCGGAAGCGATTAATCTAAAAGGAGAAGTGTTGATGATGCCCGTATCTGCAACAACAGCCATTGGAGAATTTGCATTCTTTGATACGGAGCCTTTGTCATTCTTTATTGATGCCATAGGTGATGCGATACCATCGTGAGAGGCAGTTGTCGGAACGGAAATGAAGTAATTATGTGCATTTGTGGAAGCAAGCTTTGCAACATCAATGATCTTACCTCCTCCAACACCCAATACTACAGAAGCATTGGCTATTCTTTCCTGAACCAACTCAACAGACTCCATTGAAGCATCCTTGACTTTAACGACTTCAACTCCAAAGTCTGATCTTTCCAAAGCCTCAACTGTCTGCTTTCCAGCCACATCATATGTATGAAAACCAGAAACGACAAGAGCCTCATCAAATAAACGTAAATTCTTGCATATTTCCCCTATTTCATCAAGAACATTAGGCCCAATATGCACTTCTCTTGGCATTTGAATTGTTTTAGAATCCATATTATCTCCTTAAAAATTAATTTTCTTAATCTTTGAATCTATATTATTCTTAAAAATTTATAGCATGTTAATTAATATTAATTTAATATATGTTTTCTATAAATTAAATAAGTTTTGATTTATCTTTTTCAAATGAAATTAAGAATAAGAATTTCAAATCCTAAAACTAAGATTTTTAAACTATAAACTATATAATAAATTAAAAACATATTATAAATATTATTAAACTAATATGATAACTGATAAGATGGCTGAATCCATCATTAGTTATTTTAACTTAAACTTATATTTTTATTCAAATTAGGTGATAATGTGGAAAATTTTAGTGAATGGTTCCATGAGATTTTAGAAAAGGCGGAAATAACCGATTCAAGATATCCTATTAAGGGAATGGCTGTATGGCTTCCTTACGGATTTCAAATCAGAAGAGCAACCTTAAACATCTTTAGGGATTTGATGGATGAAGAGCATGATGAAACCTTATATCCATTGCTTATTCCAGAAGGAGAACTTGCAAAAGAAGGAATTCATGTAAAGGGATTTGAAGACGAGGTATACTGGGTAACCCATGGCGGTCAGACAGAATTGAATGAGAAATTGGCAATCAGACCTACAAGTGAAACCGCAATGTATCCTATGTTTTCATTATATGTGAGATCACATATTGACTTGCCGATAAAGCAATACCAAGTGGTGAACACCTTCAGATATGAGACAAAACATACAAGGCCACTCATAAGGGTAAGGGAAATCACAACCTTTGCTGAAGCACATACCGTGCATTCAAGCGCTGAGGAAGCTGAAGAGCAAGTTGAAACAGGAATCGAAATCTATAAGAAATTCTTCGATGGGCTTGGAATCGCTTACCTAATCAGCAAAAGGCCTGTTTGGGACAAGTTCCCTGGTGCAGAGTACACAATGGCCTTTGACACCATCATGCCTGATGGAAAGACATTGCAGATCGGTACCGTTCACAATTTAGGCCAGACCTTTGCAAAGACCTTTGAAATCACCTTTGAGAACAAGGAAGGAAATCATGAATATGCCTATCAGACATGCTATGGAATATCTGATAGGGTAATTGCTGCAGCCATTGCAGCCCATGGAGATGAAAAAGGTCTTCAATTGCCTCCGGAGATTTCCCCAAAACAGATTACAATCATTCCAATCATTTTCAAGGATGGTGGAGAGGAAGTGATGGCTAAATGTAATGAAATCAAGGAATCATTGGAAGCCAAAGGCATTAGAGTCCAAATGGATACAAGGGACATCAGACCTGGAAAGAAATTCTTTGATTGGGAATTGAAAGGAACTCCTCTCAGATTCGAATTAGGTCCAAGGGACTTGAACAACAATGTGGCAATCATCGGAAGAAGGGACACTGGCGAGAAGATTGAAATCAGCTTAGATGATGATGTTGCTGGAAAAGTGGAAGATCTTTTGATTGAAGTTGAAGAAAGCCTGAAATCCAATTCCTGGGCTAAACAGGAAGAGAAGATAGTCACTTTAGAAAGCCTTGAGAATGTATCCGAAATAGTTGATGAAGGAAAGGTCGTCAAGTTCTATTGGTGTGGAGATGAGGAATGCGGAAAATCCATTGAAGAGGAAACTGATGTGGACATTCTCGGAATTAACGAAGAGAACATTGAAACCGATAAGGTATGTCCACATTGCGGGAAGCCAGCAAAACATCTCGCTCTTATGGCAAAAACATACTAATGATAATTTAATTTAAAACAAAATTCACTAGAAAATCAAGAGGAATGGAAATGGAAAAGATTTATGCAATAATTCCTGTAAATCAATTTGCAAATGCTAAAACAAGATTATCTCCTTTCTTATCACCTGAGGAGAGAAAAAATCTTTTAAAGGCTATGCTCAAAGACATTGCAATCACATTAAAGCCTATTGTAGATAAGATTGTAATAATAAGCAAAGATCCGGAGGTTTTGGCCTTTGCAGAGGAATTGGAACTTACCACACTTGTTGAAGAGGACCATAAACCCTCTAAAACTTCAAAATCCGGTGATGAAATTCCGTTGAACAAAGCATTGAAACAGGCAATGAAATGGTCTAGAAAGAAAACCAGAAAAGTCATTATCTTGCCATCCGACATTCCATTGATTGGAAAAACCAATATCAAGCTTCTCATTGACCAGGCAAAGCATCTTGATTTCATAATCGTTCCGTCAAAAGGCGGTGGAACCAATACATTGATCATCAAACCATTGGCCATTGACATGAAATTCGGAGGATTCAGCTTCAAGAAGCATATTGAAGAGGCTGAAAGGAAAAAGCTGGCTCCTTTAGTTCACGACTCATTCTATATGGCACTTGATGTAAATACCACAGAAGACCTTGGAGAAATCATGCTTCATGGAAATGGAACAGAAACCAAAAAGTATCTTGAATCCCTTGGAATCAAGGTGGAATCCTGTCATGGCCATGAAAGACTTAAGGTCACTCGGGATACAGAGGAATAAAATAATTTCAATTAACTTTCTAAAAAAATAAGAAATAAAATAATTTTCAATTAACTTTTTTTTACAATGATAAAGCAAGGGATAATATGATAGGACTTACAATTGCAGGATTCGATCCATCAGGAGGAGCGGGAATAAGCACCGACATCAAAACCATGGCTGCACATGGCGTTCATGGATGTGCAGTAGTCACTGCGCTCACCGCACAGAATCCTAAAAAGGTCTTTTCTGTTGAACCTGTTACACTTCATAGTATCTCACAGCAGATAGATTCTATTTTTGATGAGTATGCTATCAAATACTCAAAGACAGGCTTATTATACTCAAAGGAAATCATCCAGCTTGTAAGTAAAAAGGTCGAAGAATATGATTTAAGCATAGTTGTTGATCCAGTGATGGTCGCAAGTGCAGGAGACGCACTGGGAAAGTCAGAAATAGCTGATGCATTGAAAGAACATCTTCTTGAAAAGACCGTCCTTGTAACTCCGAATGTTTCCGAAGCTGAAAAACTATCCAATATGAAAATAGAAAATGTTGATGATGCAAAGGAAGCAGCATATAAGATTGGGGAATACTGCAATGTGATGATTACCGGCGGACATCTTAATGGAACAAACATCATTTACAATAAGGAAAAGGATGAATTAAGCACACTGCATCAAGATCTAATCAAAACAGACAATCTGCATGGAACCGGATGCAGCCTATCAGCTGCAATCTGTGCAAATCTCATTTTATTGAATGAAAAGGATGAGAACAGCTCTGATGATGATAATCTAAAAACAGCTATTGAAAGATCCACAAAATTCATTTATGAATCTGTAAGGAATGGAAGATACGGAACATTAAATCCTAATTTCAATTCCAAATTACTATAAAAAAATAGAAACTCTTTTTA
Source organism: Methanobrevibacter sp. (assembly GCF_017410345.1). NCBI lineage: Archaea > Methanobacteriati > Methanobacteriota > Methanobacteria > Methanobacteriales > Methanobacteriaceae > Methanobrevibacter > Methanobrevibacter sp. Next base: position 12,438 of record NZ_JAFQQZ010000040.1, on the reverse strand, counting down.
AAAAATAAAAAAATAGAAAATAAATTTAGACCAATTAGTCTAAACAGTGAAAAAAAATTAGGGCTCCCAAATTCCCAATAGCTTTTCAATTTCATCTTGGAAATCCAGGAATTCTCTTGATTCCCTTTGTCTAGGACGTTCAAGTGGAACTTCCACCACATCTTTTATTCTACCTGGCCTTTTATCCATAATCACAATCTTGTCTGCCAAATAGACCGCTTCATCAACATCGTGGGTAACAAAAAGAATTGTAGTCTCAAATCTTTTCCATACTCCAATCAATTGTTCCTGTAATGTATGCCTATTCAACATGTCAACTGCAGAGAATGGCTCATCCATAAGCAATACCGGAGTGTGATTCAATAAGGAACGGATAATTGCCACCCTTTGCTTCATACCACCGGAAAGCTCATGAGGATAACTGTATTTGAAATCCGCCAATCCCACTCTATCCAAGTATCTTTCAGCAGCCTGAAGATTTTCTTCCTTGCTGTTTTCACCTGCCAAATTCAATCCGAACATAACATTATCCAAAACATTCAGCCAAGGGAATAATGAGTATTGCTGAAAAATGAAGCCCCTATCTTTTGAAGGTCCTTCGACAAGTTCCCCTCTATCGTAAATTTCACCCTCATCAGGTGTTTCCAAACCTGCAACCATTCTCAAAAGGGTTGTTTTTCCACAACCTGAAGGCCCTAAAAGACAGATTAGCTCTCCATCATCAACATGTAAATTTATATCTTTCAATGCCATGAAATCTTTATCTTTTGTAACAAATGATTTAGAAACATTTTTTATATCAATTGCCAATATAAACACCTTTTAATAATATTTAAACCTGGTAATTACCAGAATATTTTTTTTATGCCTTATAGATTCATAATCGAATTACCAGAATATTTTCTCTTGTGCCTTTCTAAATCCATAATCAAATAAAATACCGATTATACCAATTACTATCATACCAACCACTACAGTTCCTGGCTGGAACAATTGACTTGCAGTCAGGATCATATAACCTAAACCTCTGCTTGAAGCAATCATCTCAGCAGAGACTGTACACATCAATGCAATACTTACACCTACCTTAAGTCCTGAGACGATATAAGGCAATGTGGAAGGAAGTACAATCTTAGTTAGGATATCCCAATTGTTAGCACCTAAGGTTTGGGCAGCTTCAATCAAAACCTTGTCTGTTCTCTTTACACCGTCAATGGTATAGACAAGCACGGAGAATACACAACCGATAAATATTACAAATACTGCTGAGGACAATCCTATACCAAACCAAAGAATGGAAAATGGGATCCATGAAATTGGAGGGATAGGCCTTAGGATACTGATGATCAAGGAACTTAATCTATCTAAAGTCTCATACCATCCAAGAATTATTCCTAAAGGAATTGCAACCACTGATGCAAGGATAATGCCTGAAAATACCTTTACAAGAGTACTTGAGGTATGCATAAACAATTTTCCACTGCTTATCAGATTCCATCCTGCAGTAAACACATTCAATGGACTTGGCAGGATGTAATAGGGAATCAGATGCAATCCATCAGTAAGAAGATACCAGATTATAAGAAGTATTGCCGGTAAAATAAATGGTAAAAATTCTTTCTTAATATCCACATAAATCACTATCTATAAAATTTTTATTATATTCATTTATATATTAATAATTATTACTCTATAATATATATAATTTAGCATTTAAAAAAATTCAATTATAAATGAAAAAAATGAAAAGAATGAAATATAACAGATTTTAACCTATTTAAAGTTTTAAGAAATCTTTTAAGAAAATTGAAAATGATTAAAAATCTTAAAAAAAAGTTAAAAAAAATAAGAAAATAAGAATTACTCAAAAGAGCAAAACTTATCATCAAATCTAAAATAAATTATAGATTTATATGTCTGCGAAGATTTGGTCTTGAGTTAAAGGTTTTTCTAAAAGACCTAATTGTACTTCAAGGTTCATGAATGCCATTACATTTTGTTTGTAAGAGCTGTCTAAACCGGAAATGAAGGTAGTGTCTTTTATTACACTTGCTTGCAATTCTTGATCAGGCACAATATCTTCAGGTAAGCATTTGGCTGCTTCTGCAGGGTTTGCATTGGTGAATTCAGTAGCATCTTCATGAGCTTTCAAGACTTTCTTCAATTCATCAGGATGATTGTTGATGAAGTCTTCTCTTGCTACAACACAGCAGCATGGGTGGCCAGGAATGATTTCTCCACTGGTTTCCACTAATTTGCCGTCACCGTTCTTAACTGCAATGGAAGCATATGGCTCCCAAATGATCATGGCGTCAACTTGACCTGCTTTTAAAGCATCAGTCATTTGAGCAGCTTTCATGGTAGTGAATTCAACATCTTTGGTTGATACACCTGCTTGGGTGAGTGCAGAGGTCAAAAGCATGTTTTGAATGGTTGCTTCACCAGGGGTTGCAACGGTTTTGCCTTTTAAGTCTGCAACGGTGTTGATTCCACTGTTTTCACCAGCAACGATTGAACTTCCTTCAATTTGAGCACCAGATACAACTTTCACTGGAACCCCTTGGGAAATGGAAGACATTACAGGGGTAATACCTGCATAACCAATATCGATATCTCCACTTGCCATAGCAGTCATTAAGTCTCCACCGTTGTTAAATTGAGTGAGTTCAACAGTAAGACCTTGATCTTCAAACATTTTCTTTTCCTGTGCAACGAAAAGTGCGGTGTCGTGATCTGAAGGCAAGTGACCGATTCTTACCACATTGTCACTGGAGCCGCCACTGGTTGCAAAGTAAGCACCTACAGCTACAAGAGCTATAATAATAACAGCAATAATTGCGAGAATTTTTTTATCCATAAAATCACTTTAATTTTTAAAATTAAACAAAACACTTTCACATAACTAATTTAAAATCCATATGAAATTTTAAAGTTACATAAAAATTTTAAAATAATAAGTTGTTTTTTTATAAACTATTTTTTAATAATTTAGAAAAAACTAATAAATTAAAATAAAGGTTTAATTTGAAATTAAAAAAGTATTTATCAATTAGTTTTTATGGATTAATAAAATATAATTTAAAAACTTATTACTTATATTAAAATTGGAAAACAAAGTATATAATGTTTTTCATTAAATAAAGGAATGATAGATTAATAGTGCAAAAAATAGCTTTAATTTTAGAAAATTTACATTAAATAAACTATTTTAAAAGAGTTACATAGTGTAAATACAACTAAAATTCATTTATTTCAAATATTATTCAAATTTAATCTGAATAAAAGTAATTGGGATAGATTATTTAGGTTAATGAAGAAAAAATTAACAATTGTTATATACTAATATGCTAACATGGATGTACCATCAAAGTTACAAAAACGAGAAAATATGCACCGATAAACTAACATTTGAAAAAAAATGTCATATCAGAAATAGGCAAATCAGTGAAATATTGAAGCAGGAAATAAAAAAGTAAAAATCATTCTTCAATGTCAAAATATTCCGGATTGTCCAATAGCTTTTCCCGGAACAATTTGGATATTCTTGAAATGCATTGCCTGCTGTAATCCAGCTCTTCAGACAATTGAGTAGTTGTTTTATTATCCAAATTAAACAGTATATACAACATCACATTGAGAGGTATCTTGCTTTTATGGAAGATTGTACCTGAAAAGTCATTGAAATTGGCACCGCAATCCTTGCATACATATCTGCGGGTTCTGCCTTGGTTTCCCCTATTGTTGACATTATATGATTTGCATTTAGGACAATAGACTCCATTAACCCAACGGACACTCCTAAAGAATGCCATAGCTACCTGATCATCAGGAATTTCCACATTCGGATTAATAATATCTTTCATAATAGATTGTATTATTATTAAAATATATATAATTTTGGAAAAAGTAATACTTTTTAAAAAAGAGCTTAAAAATAGATGATATTTCTCCACATTCATTAAGAATAATTCTATGAAAATCAAAAAATCTTAACATATATATAATTAAACGAATATAAAATTAATAGGTTGTTGGAATTTTGACCCAACAAATATTTATGTTTATTTAGGAGTAATCAAAATGAGATGTGTTGGTACTGTAGTACGTGGAATAAGAACACCTATTATTAAAGAAAATGACGATTTGGCTACCATAGTTGTTGATTCATTGATGGCAGCAAAGGAAAGCGAAGGATTTGAATTCAGAGACAAGGACATTGTAGCAATCACCGAAGCGGTCGTAGGTATTTCAGAAGGAAACTATGTGACTGTGGATGATGTTGCACAAGACGTCCAAAACAAGTTCCCATCCAAGAACATTGGAGTGACAAATCCTATCTTAAGCAGAAACAGATTCTCCATCATCTTAAAGGGTATTGCAAGAGGAATGGACAAGATCACCCTTTTAACCTCTTTCCCTGCAGATGAAGTTGGAAACGGTATTTTAGACGAAGAGATCCTAGAGGCAAGCGAATTTAATTTAGGAAGCGTCATCTCTGAAGATGAATACAAGGAAACCTTCGGTTCATGGAAACACCCATTCACCGGAATCAACATGATTGACTTCTACAGGGAATTGATTGAAAGCGAAGACTGTGAAGTCGAATTCGTCTTTTCCAACGATGTGAAAACAATTCTTGACTACAATACTGATGTATTGACCTGCGATATCCACACAAGAGAAAAAACCACCAAATTCCTTAAGGCTGAAGGAGCCAATGTATTCGGATTGCATGAAATCCTAACCGAACCTATTGGCGATTCAGGCTGCAATCCTGATTACGGATTGCTTGGTTCCAACAAGGCAACTGAGGAAAAATTGAAACTGTTCCCAAAAACCGGAGATGCTGTTGTTCATGAAGTTCAAAAAAGATTGATTGAACTTACAGGGAAACAAATAGAAGTGATGGTTTACGGTGACGGAGCATTCAAGGACCCTGTCGGAAAGATTTGGGAATTGGCAGACCCTGTAGTTTCCCCGGCACATACTGAAGGATTGGTAGGATATCCAAATGAAATCAAATTGAAATATGTTTCCGATAATAAATTCGCTGATTTGAAAGGTCATGAATTAAAAGAAGCCATTAAAGAGGAAATCAGACAAAAGGACGCTGACTTGACCGGACAAATGATTACCGAAGGAACAACTCCTAGAGTATTGACTGACCTGATTGGCTCATTATGTGACTTGACCAGCGGTTCTGGAGACAAGGGAACTCCAGTCGTATTCATCCAAGGATACTTCGATAATTTGGCAAATGACTAAATATCGAATCCTTTCTCTTTTTTTATTTTTTTAAATATTTATTTATTCTTTTTTTAAAACTAAATTAATTTTTTATTAAATGCTAAAATTAGAAAAAAAGTTTTTTAGATTATGATATGGGTTTAAACATGAATTATCAAAGACTATATGAAGATGCAGATTTGGAAAATGAGATATATGATATCATTTGCGATGGCGAAGATATCTTTGATGTGTTGAAAAGGAACAATCATTACGAGTATCATTATTTCCTTTCCCCATTAAGGCAAAATCTATTTCATTGGTATCCATTTAAAAAAGAGGGAAGCCTGCTTGAAATAGGGGCAGGCTATGGTCAATTGACATCATTGTTCACAGAAAAGCTCGGCCGTGTTGTTGCAGTTGAAGAGAGTGAATCAAAATGCAAGATCATTTCAAAAAGGGCAGAAGATGCTGAGGTTATAGTTTCCGATTTCAATGATATTGAACTTGATGAAAAATTTGATTACATTGTCTTATGCAATGTTTTTGAATATGCAAAATCCTTTGTACAATCTGAAAATCCTTATGTTGACTATTTAGATTATCTTAAAAAGTTTTTAAAGGATGATGGAGTCATACTGCTTGCTTTAAGCAATCGCTTAGGCTTGAAATACTTTGCAGGATATAAGGAAGAGCATACAAATCAGTATTTCAATGGAATCAATGGATATTCTGATATAGATTTTGTTCAGACATTTGCAAAAACCGAGATTTGCAATATTATTGATGCTTCAGGTTTCTCCAATTATAAGTTTTTTTACCCATATCCAAATCATGAATTTCCTCAAGTTATCAACACCGACAGATTTATAAATGAAATTCCATATACCGGAGTTAACGATTATTCCAGTGAAAGAACCCTCATTTTTGATGAAGTGAAATTAAATCTATCATTATCTCAAGAAAATTTATCCCAATATTTCGCTAATTCATTTCTAATTGAAATCCGATCTTCTGATATGACCTATCCAACTGACAAAATTGATTATGTCAAACTAGGCACAGATAGGAAAGAGGAATTTAACATATATACAACTATTTGGTCTGATGGCAAGGTTTCCAAAACCCCTATTTCAACAAAATCAAATGACCACATTAAGAAAATGTTTGAGGGAAGCACATATGTTATAGGTAAAATTAAATGCTTGAACGCTGAAATGAATGATAATGCCCTTTATTATGATTTTTTAAAGCAAAAATCCTGCGAATATCTGCTTCTTGATGCTATTGCAGATGATGATAAGGACAAATTTTTTAAATTGATTGAGGATTATTATGATGCATTGTTCTACAATTCATTTGAATCCAATGCATATTGTACGGAAGAATTTTTAAAGATTTTTAAAGTGAAATCAGACATTAAATTCCATTGCCACAAAAAATCTTATCTGGATTCAATTTTCGCCAATATGTTTTTAATTGATGGTGAATTTACTCTAATCGACTATGAATGGATTTTTGATTTCCCAATACCTTTAGAATATATATTTTATAGGTCATTTAATTATCATTTCTATAGCAACAGCCTGATAAGGGAATTCACAAATTTTGAAGAAATATTTGAACATTTCAATTTAGATATTGGAAATCTGAAATTATTCATGACATGGGAATGTAATTTTTTAAGATATATAATCAAACGCCCAAACCGTCCGCCTTACACAAAATCTAAAATCAAATCTATAGAGAATATTGAAAAAAATGACAAATTGCAAAAAGAGATTGATTTAAAGAATGCGGAAATTAAAAAGAAAGAGAAAGAGATTAAGAAAAAGGATAAAGAAATAAAAAGTTTTTTAAATTCCAATTCTTGGAAAATGACAAAACCAATAAGAAAAGTAAAATCAATCTTAAAAAAGAATTAGTTAATTTAAAAAAAGAAAAATTATAAAAAGACTAAAAAAAGAAAAATTGGAAAAGAATTATAACAATTCTTTTCTTAAGTCAATAGTGTCCTTTAAGTCTGGTCCAGTAGATATGATGGTTACTGGCACACCGGTTTCCTGTTCTATTTCTGAAATGAAGGCTTTGGTTTCAGCTGACAATTGACCATAATCTTGAACACGTGCACAGTCAAAAAGCTTATCCACACAAGTTAAAGCTATTTGAGTGGCACCATTGATTCTGCATGATTCCTTAGCAAGTTCCATATCAAAGTAGCCAATTCTTCTACGTCTTCCGGTTACAACACCATATTCCTCAAGACCTTTGCTTTCAGCTTCCTCTTGAGTCATTTCTGTTGGGAAAGGACCTTCTCCAACACGGGAGATATAGGATTTGAATACATTGATCACTTCATCCACTTTAGTTGGTCCCACACCGACATCAGCGGCAAATGTTGAAGCTGTAGTGTCCTTACTTGTTACAAAGGGATATGACCCATAATAAAGTGAAAGGGCGAATCCTTGAGAACCTTCTATGAATACATCATCTCCATTTTCAATTGCATCATTGCAAGCAATGGATACGTCAGCAATATAATCTTCAAGTTCAGGAATGTCCTTTGCAAGAGAGATATTTCTCATTACACGGTCTGAATTGGCAGGACCGCAACCGGAACCTGTACTTCCAATTTTTTTAGCTAAGTGTTCGGAACTTTTATCTCTTGATATGTGATCATCATTAATAATTGCACATCTTGGATCAACAGACATTCTTTCCTTTACATCATATTTCTTCAAGTCTTCAAATTCCTTGAATAATACATCAGGATTGACTAAAACACCTGCACCAATCATGAGTTTGGCATCCTTATGCACAAAACCAGATGGAGTTAATCTTAAACCGTATTTCTCTCCATTGAATTCTACTGAATGCCCTGCATTTGGTCCGACACCTGCACGGGCAATGATGCTTGGCTTATCCTTGTCACAAAGGTAAGTGATGCATTTTCCTTTACCTTCATCTCCCCAAGCTCCTCCGACTAATATACTACAAGTCATATAAATCTCCTTTTAAAAAATTATTTTGTGTAGCTTTTAAGTATAGTTTTAAATAAAAATGATTTTTAGAAAATAGCTTAATCAACATTAAACCATTTTTTAACATAGTTATAAACCATATATATTTTATTCTTTAACATTTATAAATATTTTCTATATGAATTAACCCAGAAAAGTTTTGAAGAATAAGGAATCAAATAAAAGAAGAATTAAGAAGATTGATTTTCTAAGCCTCTTCCAATATCTCCAAAAGCTTTTGCAAATACAGGTATCTTTCATATTTCCATTGTTCATTGTTTCCCAAAAAGGCATCTAAAACATGGGAGTTCATTTGACGTAAAATAGACAATTGAATGATATTCTTAACATCCCCGTCTATTTTTCCTTGAATGATCAACTGTCCGAAGCCAGTGCTGATTATTGTATAGTCCAAAGTCATCAGCTCTTCATAGAAATCCATATCTTGAATTATCCTTAAGATTCTTTCGCTTTCAATTATATCATCATTGAAATCCTCCAATTCCAAGTCCCAAGATTCCAGAATCCACATGAAACATTCAATTATTGGAGTGTTTGGAAAATCAATTAGCCAGTTGGCCAATTCACAAAAGGCAACATATGCCTCTTCACATCCAAAGGGAGCCAACTCATCTGAAGTGTCCCAAAAGAACTTATAATCTGCTATCTCCAAAGCCCTTTTATTAGGCACTTCCCCAAAGAAATAGCTGTTTTCCTTCAAATAATCGTATCCCTTTTCCAATTGCTCCATAAATACACCTTTCAAATATAATACTTTAATGAAAATAGTCTTTTATAAATCTAATTGTTTATTTTAAAGGAAATTCCTCACAAAGCACGTCCTTTTCATATTCCTTATCGGTCCCTTTTTTATTCCAATAATCCAAATAATACATCATCCAATTATTTGAGACCCTTTTTATCTCATCATCATCTAGTGCCTCAAAATCATTAAAGCAATTAATGTAATCCCCACCAACTGCAATGACCATATCTTCACATTCAAATGACAGTAAAAAGTCATAATTCCCATTCTCATTTCTTTTATCAACCAAAACCTTTTTCAAATCATATTTTTTAATGATTTCATTTAGATAATCATAGTCTTGGAATTTGAATTTCACGACCTTTTTTGAGAATTCCTCATAGAAATATGGATATTTTTCTGTGACATATTCATTTGAGCTTAATAATTGATCCAGATAATCATCTTTGAATCTTAAAAAACCCAAATCATCCTTTTTATTGAAAAACAAAGCCAGATATATGTTTTGACCAAAGCGAATGGCCAATTCCCCTCTATATGAATTGTCAAAAATGGTTTGGGAGGACAATTTAAGATTTTCAAATTCCAGGTATAAGGAATTGGAATTGCCATCAATCTCCAGCCAAACCCATTTTCCTTGTGATATGGCCTCTTCAATGATTTCTTTTGATCTGTTATTCATATAATCACTAAGTAGTATAAAACAAAAAAAATTATTTATCCTTATTCAATTCAATAAAATCTTCAAGTGCTCCGTCCATGGAATACTCCTTTCCATCAAACCGTTTTTTCCAATTGAAGTCCCTGATTTCAATTATTTCCTCTACAGACTCATTCCAATTGATATCGAAGCCATAGCCTTTGAGAACACCTACAACCTTTTTAGCTATTTCAAGGCCTTTTTCCTCATCATATTCAAAATCGCCAAATGCAATGTTCAATGCATTGCCTTCAATGACATTTTCAATGTCTTCAAAGGTATAGAAACAGAATCCAATTGGGGAATACTTATTGTTTCTTAAATGAACAAACAATTCAAATGAATCCTGAATTCCCTCTTCAATGTCATAGCCTGCATTATGAATGGAAATGATTTTTTCCCTTGTCAAGTCAAAGAATGCATTCTTCAATTTGGTGAAGTCTTCTGAATCCTTTTCAATTCCACCTATCTCCTCTTTGTTGTCTAAAAAGAGTTTTGAAATGGAATCTTCAGAAATATTCTCTTCTATGAATTCATCATCAATAATCTCTAATATCTCGTCATCACTATAAAAGCCGGATTTGATCAATAATTGAATTTCATAATTAATTTCATCAATTAAGTCTTGATTCATAAGAACACCTGTATAGTTGAAATATTGAATAGAAGAATATTTTCAATAAAAAAAAAAAAAAAAAAGTTAAAATAATTTAAAAGAATAAAAAATAAGGCATTAGACCTTAAATACCTTAATGGTTTGAATGTTTTTTCTTTCAGTCAAGCTAACGACTATCCTATCATCACCGGCTTTAATAACTGAAAAATCATCTCTTTCCTTGTATTCATAACCTTTTAAGAGGGCATATGATCTTAAAGCCTTTATGTGATTCACTTCGAATCTGCGATGGAAATCATTAATGGTAACTGCAAACACATCAATGTCATCGCTTATAGGAATTTCATCGGACTTGATGGTGACAAAGAAAACAAAAGTTCCATAATTCACTGCACAGTATGCATCATTGCCAAAGAGGGAGGATATGGTCATGTTCAATATATGGGCTTCAGTCAGGCTTGCAGTGAATACGTTTTCATAGAATTGGGGAACATTCTGCTTTTCGCCGAATTCCTTAACTGCCTTTGCCTCTTCAATCAATTCTTCCGGAAAACCAATTTCCTCATTGTCCCATGCCCAGAACCAAGCGTCCTCATCAGGATCCAGAAATCCAATAAGCTGAATAGGGAATTCCTTCTCATCGAATTTGACAATTCCCTTTTCAATATCTAATTCAGGCTCAGCATCTCCGACAAGAGAGGATAAAGTTTCCTGCTTTTCCAATGCTAACGCACCATATTTGGAGAATAAATCCTGTAAATCATCATTTTCTTCAATCAATAAAGAATTAACTTCCATTTTTTCACCATAAAAAAATAATTTATAAAATAAATTGATAGATAGAAATCTAAATTATTAAAGGTTTAATCTAGAAAGATAATTTAGAAATTCTGCTCATAGCCTCTTTAGTGTTTTCCAAGGTATTGAATGCAGTTAATCTCAAGTAGCCTTCTCCGCTTGGACCGAATCCGGAACCAGGAGTACCTACAATATTGGCTTCCTCCAACAATAAGTCAAAGAAGTCCCATGATTCCATATCGTTAGGAGTCTTTACCCAGATATAAGGGGAGTTAACTCCACCGTAAACATTCAATCCGATTTCAGATAGGCTTTCACGAATGATTCTGGCATTTTCCAAGTAATATTCAATGTTTTCCATGATTTCCTTTTGACCTTGTTCTGTGTAAACCGCTTCTGCAGCCTTTTGAACAGGATAGGAAACACCATTGAATTTAGTGGTTTGCCTTCTGTTCCATAATGGATTGACAGCCTGTTCATTGCCTTCGCTGTCCTTAATTTTAATCTCTTTAGGAACGACAGTGTAAGCACAGCGTGTACCTGTAAATCCTGCTGTTTTTGAAAAGCTTCTGAATTCGATAGCCACTTCCTTAGCGCCATCGATTTCATATATGGTATGAGGTACATTGTCTTCTGTAATGAAAACTTCATAAGCGGCATCGAATAGGATGAGAGCATCATTTTCCTTTGCGTATTCCACAAACTTGGCCAATTCATCCTTGGTCAAAGTGGTTCCGGTCGGATTGTTTGGGAAACAGAGATAGATTATGTCAACTGGTTCGCTTGGAAGTGCAGGAACAAAGTTGTTTTCTTCTGTGCATGGAAGATATACGATGTTTTCATACATTCCATCATCCTTGATGTTTCCGGATCTGCCTGCCATGACATTGGTGTCCACATATACAGGATAAACAGGGTCGGTCACTGCAATCACATTATCCAATGCAAAGATTTCCTGAATGTTACCTGTGTCACATTTCGCACCATCGGAAATGAACACTTCATCAAGGTCCAAATCGACTCCCCATCTGTTGAAATCATTCTTGATGATGGCTTCAGCTAAAAAGTCATATCCTTGTTCAGGGCCGTATCCCATAAAGGAATCGGCATCTGCCATTTCATCAACAGCATCTTTGAAAGCTTTGATTACGGTAGGAGTCAAAGGTTTTGTCACATCTCCAATACCCATCTTAATGACATTCTTATCAGGATTTTCTGCCATATATTTTTCTGCACGTCTATTTACTTCAACAAAAAGATAACTGTTTTGCAATAAGAGATAGTTTTCATTAATCTTAACCATACGTATACC
>NZ_JAFQQZ010000039.1 GCF_017410345.1 Methanobrevibacter sp. | reverse complement strand
TAAGTAGATTAAAGTTTCATTTTTTGAAACGTTTCTTTTTTTACTTTTTCTTTTTTTATTATTAAAATAAGCTTTCATTTTTTCTTTTTTTAGAAATTTTTATTTTTCATAATTCGATTTTTTTTCTTTTTGATAATTTTTCTTACATTCTATTTTTTTCTTTTTGATAATTTTTCTTACATTCTATTTTTTAATAATTCTTCTTATGCCCTATTTTTTAATATTTTTTAATCTTATAACTTAATAAAAAACTTTAATTCAAATTATCTGCTTTTCCAAGGTTTCATAGGTATAAATCCTTGTTCTCCTATTTTGGTTTGTCCATCAAATAGTAGATATTCAATTAAATTATAAATGTCCTCTTTTGTATCATTGATCTGCACTAAACTTATTACGTGACGGGTTTCATTTTTAAGTATTTCATTTCCATTGAAATAGCTTGCATTCAAAAAGGTATAGTATTCATCAGAGTTTCTAACAATCTTGAATGCATCAAACTGTGATTTCACTTCCCTTTCAATAGTGAAGTTGATGTTTTCCTGTCTTAATGTGCTCCATGCCAACCTTTGGGCGCTTCCCTTAACTCCAATGAATTTTAACCCATCCAAGTCTTCTATCTTTTCAATGGTCTTTCCATGATTTGGAGAAATCAGGACCAAATGGTCATAGGCAATAGCTGTAAAGTTCAAGTCATTTTCAAAAGCAAGCAATGGGTCATCCAATGCTAAAATATCCACTAAATCCTGTTTTGCAAGTTCATATGCACTTTCGTCATCACTGCTGTAGATTAATGTTTTAAATGGCAAGTCATAGCTGATAGCTTGAAGGAGTCCTGTAATGATGTGTCCTCCGGCGATTATGATTTCCTCCCTGTCCTCTAGTCTGTTTTTGTATTTGTAGTAGATGTCCAGGAGTTCATATCCTTTAGGGCTTAGTTCAGAGCCTGATCCTACAGTAACCACTAATTTTTCCCCAAGCTTGTCTTCAGCATTCTTCACTCTTCTATTGAGTACAGAGTGGGAAACCTTCAATTCCTTAGCTGTCTTTCTTTGGGAATATGTTTTTGATAGTGATTCCAATGTTTCAAAAAACTTGTAATTAAAGGATATTCCGTCTATTTCAATTCCAATCTCAGGTTTAATGATATACTTTTCATCTTTAAATTCATCATGATTTTCATCTTCACGATTTGCCATTAAATCCCTCTAAACCCCATTTTTTTGAATTTTTCTTTTGAAAATATATTCTTCTTTTATTCAAAATATATATTTTCTTTTATTGAAAATATTAAAAAAACTTTTTGATTTGCATTACTGAATTTTATGCACTGATTAATTTTAAATATCTTAACCAATATAATATTATTATTGATGGTTTAGGTAGATTTAAATGGAGTTTATGATATCAGCAATTGAGGCGATTTTAGACAATATTCGTGATGCAGAAGAATATTTGGTTGAAGAAGATATAGCAAATTTTATTGAGATTATTACAACTGCAGACAATATTTTTGTAACTGGTGCAGGAAGATCTGGACTTGCTGCAAAGGCATTTGCAATGAGATTGATGCACTTGGGATTAAGTTCATATGTGGTAGGTGAAACCATTTCTCCAGCTATCAATGCAGGGGATTGCATTTTAGCCATTTCAGGTTCTGGAGAAACAAATACCATAGTAACTGCTGCAAATATTTCCAAAAAAAGAGGTGCAAAGGTTTTGGCATTGACTTCCTATCCTGAAAGCAGTTTAGGCCAAATAGCTGATGGAATCATTCACGTAAAAGGTAGGACAAAAGTTGAAGTGGATGATGAAAACTACCTTAAAAGACAGATTAAAGGAAATTATACCTCTTTAACCCCTCTTGGAACTGCATTTGAACTTACTTCATTAGTATTCCTTGATGGTTTGGTTTCTGAATTAATGGAAGCTATGGGAAAAACTGAAGAGGATTTAAAAAATAGACATACTGTTTTAGAATAGATTAGCATCTATTTTTCTATTTTTATCATATTTTTACTCTATATTTTGCTTTTTCTATTTTTATCATTTTTTTACTCATTTTTTTTACTTTATACTTTTCATGTTCTTTTTTATCTTATTTCTCCTAGTTAGTCATTTTTTCACTGTTATACACTTTGTTTATAATCGATTAACTTCCTTGTTTAAATTTATACTAATTTTTCTATCCTTATGAACTATTTTTCTCAATCGTTTAAGCTTTATTTTATCCATATTTTCCAATAATATTGTTAATTCAATAATTTAGAAAATTATTTATATAATTGATATGAAAAATATTTCATGTTATATATAATATAATTTTAAGGTAATAATATGGAAAAGAAAACTACAATCATATTGGCTATTTTAATTGCCCTAATCGCATGTGGGGTGGCTATCAGCTTATTTGCATCACCATCTTCCATGACTTCTTCAGGCAATCAGACCATAACCGATATGGCTAATAGGACAGTAAATATTCCCGGTGATATTAATCGGGTGGTTGCTACAAGCCCTCCAATGACTACAATCATGTATATGCTGGCTCCTGAAAAGATAGCTGGTGTCAACTTCCAATGGACTGATGAAGAGCTTAAGTATGTTCCAAATCAGTATAAGGACAAGTTTCCAGTTGTTGGAGGATGGTTTGGAAGCCAAGACGGTAACTATGAGGAATTCATAGCTTCTGAACCTGATTTTGTAGTGGAATCCATTGATGAAGGCATGGGAGTTGACCTATCTACAGTTGCAGAAAGGCAGGAGAAATTCGGTTCAATTCCAGTTGTAGCTGTAACTGACAATACCAATGTCACTAAAATTGATTCCACTATTGAGTTTATGGGCAAGATATTGCAGAGAGAGGATAAGGCCAACGAGCTTATCTCTTTCAACGATAAATACTTGTCTGAAGTGAACAGTGTAGCATCATCCATTCCAGATTCCGAAAAGAAATCTGTCTACTATGCTTCAGGGGAAGATGGATTGTCTACCTATGCAAGCGGTGCATCACATGGGCAATTGATTTCCCTTGTAGGAGGTAAAAATGTTGCAGACACTGAAGTTCAGGATAGTGGAAGCGAACTTACAGTTTCAATTGAGCAAGTGATGAAATGGAATCCTGATGTGATTATAGCTACTGATGAAGACTTTTACAACAATGTCTATAAGGATTCAAAATGGGCAAATGTTAAAGCAGTAAAGAATCATCAGGTTTATATTTCTCCACAATCTCCATTCAAATGGTTTGACAGGCCTCCAGGTGCAAACATAATCATTGGTGTTCCCTGGACTGCTAAAGTTATTTATCCGGATAAGTATTCTAATATCAATATGGTAGATGCCACAAAAGAGTTTTACAGCATTTTCTACCATTATGATTTAAGTGATGATGAAGCAAAAGAGATCTTGACTTCCTCTGGAATTAAAGAGTCTGATTTATAGTTTGAATAGTTTAAAATAAGGAGTAATTTTCCTTATTTTTTTTATTTATTGATTATTAGATATTTTAAGAAAATTATTTTAAGAAAATTATTTTAGAGAAATTATTTTATGAAAATTGATTAATTTTAAGGATTTGTATTAATGAATGAGAATTCTTCTTTGAATATAGATAAACTGGCTATTTACCTATTGCTGATAGCGCTGCCAATATTTCTATTCTTTGTATCATTTATGCTAGGAAGGTATCCTGTTGCGCCTATAGATGTGGTAAAGACAATTTTAAGCCCTATATTTCCACAATTAGCTGTATCTCCAGAGCTTAATTCTATTGTATTTACAATCAGATTGCCTCGTATCATTGCAGCTTTGCTTGTTGGTGCAGCATTATCTGTTGCAGGGGCTTCATTTCAGGGAATATTCAAAAACCCACTTGTATCCCCAGACCTTTTAGGGGTATCCATGGGTGCAGGTTTTGGTGCAGCTATTGCCATTTTGGCAAATGCAGGAAATGCATTGATCCAGTTGTCTGCCTTTATCTTTGGAATCATTTCAGTATCAATCACTTATGGGATTTCAAAGGCATATAAGGCAGGAGGAATTCTTCTTCTTGTATTGTCTGGTACTGCAGTATCTGCTTTCTTCAATGCATTGATTTCAGGTACCAAGTTCATGGCAGATCCTTATGATAAGTTGCCTCAAATAACTTATTGGCTTATGGGCAGCTTATCTGCAGTCAATTTTGATAAATTGTCCATGATAATCATTCCTTTGATTATTGGAATGATTGTCATCTTGGTTTTAAGATGGCATTTGAATGTATTGGCAATGGGTGATGAGGAAGCCCAATCATTAGGTTTGGATGCAGGCAAGCTTAGATTGATTATCATTGTAGCATGTACTTTGGTCACATCTGCAGCAGTATCCATTAGTGGAATCATTGGTTGGGTAGGTCTTGTTGTGCCTCATATGACTCGTATCATTGTAGGTCCTGACCATAAGATTCTCCTTCCGGCTTCAATAAGCATTGGAGCAAGTTTCCTGTTGTTGATTGACAACATTTCAAGAACCTTTATTTCAATCGAGATTCCTATAGGCATATTGACAGCTATTGTAGGTGTTCCATTGTTCCTTTACTTGCTTAGAAGAGGTTATTCCGAGTGGAATTAGTTTTATTTGATTAGTTTGAGATTAGAAGAGTTTGATGATTATAGTTAGTTTTATTGATGTGGTGGCATTATGGTTAAGTTAGTGGAAGTAAAAGATGTTTCCTTTTCATATGATAAGGATTCTCCAATCGTTTTTGAAAACATCAGCTTTTCAATTGATAAGGGAGATGTCTTATGCATATTGGGGCCAAACGGTACCGGTAAGACTACATTGATAAAAACCATCAATGGCCTTCATGAAGTGAACTCAGGAAGCATATCATTAAATGGAACAAACATCAAGGAACTTTCATATAATGACATTGCAAAGCTTGTAGGATATATTCCTCAGGGGCATGTCCCATCATTTCCTTTCAAGGTGTTTGATGTAGTCCTTATGGGAAGGTCTCCATATATCAATCTATCGGCATCTCCAAAGGAAGAGGATAAGGAAATAGCCTTAAATGCATTAAAGACACTAGGAATAAAAGATTTGAAGGATAAGAGTTATACAAATCTAAGTGGTGGAGAGCGCCAGTTGGTTTTCCTTGCAAGAGTCCTTGCCCAAGAGCCTGACTTGCTTATTTTGGATGAACCAACTAACCATCTTGACTTCGGTAATCAAATCAAGCTATTGGAAATGATTGAGCAATTGTCCAATTTAGGACTTGCAGTCATTATGTCTTCACATTATCCTGATCATGCTTTCTTGGCAGCTTCTAAAGTGGCTATCATGAAAGATAGGACTTTCATTGACTTTGGAACTCCTGAGGATGTCTTAACGGAGGAAAACCTTAATAAGGCATATGGCATTGATGTAAAGCTTGTTGAACTTGAAGACAATAGAAAGATTTGTGTTCCCTTAAAGACCAATTTGGAATTGGTCATGAGCAATTATTCAAAAAAGTATTCTTTAAATAAATAAAATAATTAAAGAAAATTAAAGAAAATTAAAGAAAATTAATTAAATAAAAATAATGTATCATTTTCATAAAATTATTTATAAAAGATTTTTTAAAACTTAATTAAAAAGGTGTAAAAATGGTAAGTGTTGAAGATTATGAAGAACAATTGGCAAAAGCTAAAGAGTTCCACGGTGAAATCTGTGGTGGAATAGCTATTGGTACCAAGCTTGCAATGTATGGTATGGAATTAATGGGATTTGAATTGAACAAACGTCATAAGAACCTAATTGTATTTTTGGAAATTGACAGATGCATGGCAGATGCAGTTCAATCAGTAACCAAATGTACCATGGGAAAAAGATCCCTAAAGCAAATGTACTATGGTAAGTTTGCAGTGACTTTCTATAATATGGATACTGGTGAAGCTATTAGAGTATCTGATGCAGATGCTAATAAACAGGAAAAGATTAGAGAAACCAGAGATGAAATGATTGAAAGATTCAAACGCACTCCTGCTGAAGAACTCTTCAATGTGGAAAAGGTTCATGTTGAATTAAAGCCTTCTCAAATGCCTGGTAAACCACACACAAGTACTTACTGTTCAATCTGTGGTGAAAAAATTACTGATGGCCGTCACTTGAACCGTGGTGGAAAACCGGTATGCATACCATGTGCTGAAGGGGCATATTACGAGATAATTGATGAATAATAAAGGGGTTCAAATTTATTATTCGTTTAATTAAATAAACGATCAATTATTCGATAACTTTTACATTAACTTATTAATTTAAATGGTGATTATTTATGGCAAATACAACAGGCATGTTACCTGCAAATGGACATCGTATTCAAGGTAGGTCAAGCGAGTCATTTTTGAATGCTCATGACATTATTATGGAATTGGACCTTAATGGCAATGAAGTTTTTATGGATGCAGGATGTGGTGATGGGCATGCTGCACTTGAAGCTGTCCAGATTTTAGATGATGATGCTATAATCTATGGCGTGGATATCTATGAACCTTCTATTGAAGACCTTCAAAAGGCTGCTCGTGAAAAGGGTTATGATAATCTAATTCCAATTTGTGCAGATATTCCTGATCACATTGACTTGGATGATGATGTGGTTGACGTTATTCTATTGATTAATGTATGGCATGGATTTAAGGCAACCAGAAGAATGGATGAAGCTATTGAAGAACTTAAAAGAATTCTCAAACCTGGTGGAAAAATAGCTATCATGGATTATAAGAAACAGGAAGCTAAACATGGTCCTCCTATCACTGTAAGAAGCAGTCCTGAAGACTTGGAAGAAGTCTTTAAGGAACATGGAATGAGATTATTCTCTTTAAATCCAGATTGCGGTGAGGACATTCCTCAAGGGAAATCTCATTACTTGATTGTTTTTCAAAAATAGCTCATGCTATTTTTTCTTTTTTATTCTTTTTTAATC
>NZ_JAFQQZ010000038.1 GCF_017410345.1 Methanobrevibacter sp. | reverse complement strand
TGTTAATAATTTTTTATTTTATGATTATATTATGTAATTTAAAAAATTCATTGATAATATCAATTTTTTTCATTACGAAGGTATTTTTATGTTGGAAAAGGAAGTCAAACAATATAAGAGAGGAAACAGTTTCACTTATCGTATCGACTTATCAAAAAAAGATAATTTTGAAGGTGGAGAGAAGGTAATGATTCTTAGGATAAGTGAATATGAATCTTATCTAAATGAGATTGATGATCTCAAGGCTAAAATTGATGACAATAAGAATACCATTTCAGATTTGAAGCAATCACGCAGTGAAGCGGATTCTTCCATAAATGAAATTATGGAACAAAGGAATCAGGAGATTTCAGACAAGAATAAGGAAATCATGGACCTGGTTGAAGAAAACAAATCTGCTATTGCAAAATGCTATGAAATTATTGATGAGAAAGATCAGCTTATCAAACAGGCTAATGAAGAGATTAGGCTTGAAAGGGCAAAGTCTGATTTAGCTATGCAAAAGGCTGAAGAAAATCTCCTTGAAGAGAGGAAAAGACATGATGAACTTGTTTTAGAAAAGGACAAGGAATTGCATAATGTCAACCAGCAACTTCAGGACACCCTTAAGGAAATCGCTTATAAAGATCAATTGTTAACAGCTGATAGGCTTTTAATTGATAGATATAAAAACAGAAGCTTCATTGATCGTTTATTAAACAGACAACCTGATGACAGCGACTTGCAAATTGACAGCAAGCCAAAGGAAACTTATGTTTTAGAAGCTGAAAAACAAGAAGATTAATTTTTAATTTTATTCAACCTCTTTTTTTATTATTTTTTTTACAAATTATTTCTCTATTTTTTCATTTTTTATTAATTTCTACTTTTAGATATTGTAATATCATTTTTTCTTCATGACTATTCAATTCATATGCATTTTCAATTCAATGAGTTGTATTTTTTACTATTTTTTCATTGTAACTCTTAGACGTAGATTTCAACTGTATAATGAGTTAACCTGTTATTATCATTTTTTGCCAATTTTAAGGCCAGAAAATTCTTGACATTAATTTCAAGTGTAAGTTTTTTTCAAATTTTTTAGAAATTATTTTAATGTTATTATCATATCCTAATTGTGTTAATTTCTTATCATCATCATTTCATATCTTCTGTAATATCATTTTTTTAAGTGATTTTTCAATGCTAAAATTGATATTATCATGATTTTTTCTTGATCTTTCTATATTTTTTTTAAAATTTTTGCCAAATTTTTTGATTTTTTGTATTACTTTATGATTTTTTCATCTATTGTAGTATTTGTTTTATATTTTTGAAATAATTTTTAATAAATTCCTATTTTTTTAAGTCTCTTGTATACTTTTTAATCAAATAAAATTTTTTCTGTTATATTTTTTTTCTTTTTCATAGGAAATATTTTTGGAAATTTTTAATGGATTCTTTAAAAAAATTAAGGGGGTTCGAAAAATGATTAAGAAATTCCATTTTATCAGAAAAAAATTAGAAAAAATTTCATTTAAATTTGTCATTTAATAAACTTATATAATAGTTAAAACAAAATCTAAAATAATAAATCCAAAAATGCTTTTTAATAGGGGTTTTTATGAATTTTAGTTTAGAAAATAGAAATTTTGATCTTTTTCATCCGCTAATCATTGTAGCTATGGTAATTCTATTCCTGATTATAGCTATGCCTATGTGGTATATGTATCAAAAATTGCCTGCTCCTAATTTAGATTTGTATCTCTATATTGGATTGGGTCTTTTATTCTTTATTCTAGGCATTTTTTTAGCTAACTACTTTTTAAATAAGAATTTTAATATTCTTGATTCAAACCCCAATTTAAGCTTAAATCCTAAGAAATTATCTCGTGCTGATTCATATTCTAGAAATGAATTAATCATCGTTGGATTGGTTTCTTTAGGAATCTTATTTCAAATTATAAACATAGTTCTATTAGGTGGCATACCACTTTTTTCCGCGACATTAAAGGCAAAAGCGGCAACAAAAATATGGCTTTTATCCTATATAATATTCTTGCCATCAATTAACATTCTTCTTGCTAAATACAATAGGAAATCCCATTACATATTGCTTATAATTGGATTGATCTTATTTGCTCTAACAGGTTATAGGACAACCCCGATTGCAATCATGCTATCTGCTCTAATAACTTTGTATTATACAAGAGATGTTGATGTAAAATATATTATTCTTGCTATTTTAGCGATTGCTGCTGTACTTTTAGCTGTAGGATTTATTGCAGTTCAGGCTATCAGCTGGCAGCATTGGTCATTAAATCCGATTGAGCTTGTATCCTATAGGGCGGCGTTCACATTGAATGTACTCTCAAAGGCTATTGAAAATCAATGCACTACTATGGGGAATCTCTTTTATGCTACACTAACTGGATTCTTTACACATACAGATGCAAGGGTTTTAGTTGGCCAGGCTACAATTGGAAGGGTTCATTCAATCACTTCAACCATTTTTGGCCCTGCTTTGCTTGACTTTGGAATAATAGGAATGTTGGTGCAGATGTTTATAATAGGCTTTATTTTGAAGGTTTTACACATTATTCAATTCAATAAAAAAAGCATTTTTACAGCATTTTATGGCATTTTGCTTGCACAAACCATTATTTGGATTGAAACAGGTCCAAGTGATATAGTTGTTTGGCTCTTCTATTTGATTGCTGTTTTAATCATTATCAAATCCTTGAGAGGTTCAGATCATGGAATCTAAAGGCACTGAATCTAAGTTTATGGAATCTAAAAACATAGCTATTGCTGGAGAAATCACTCCTTCCAAAACAATAATTCCAGTTATGGAAAGATTAAGGGAATTGGAAAAAGAAGACAAATTATCCTTCAAATTAAACAAGATAATTGGCCTTTATCATGGAGAGTCTTCAAAGGCTTTTCTTGAACCTTACTGTGATGAAGTTTATTCTATTGGAGAAGGCAGAAGAGGGAAAAAGAATTCTACCGGAAAATTGGCTTTCCTCATTTCAAAAGATATTTTAAAATCCTATAATGCCCTTAAGGGAAAGAATATAGATTTATTGATAACTGCAGGCAATGCTGGAGATGTTAGAAAAGCCATTGTGGCAGCTAATATTTTAAGAATTCCTGTTTTGCATATAGAACAGGATATCTACAATCCTATAGAAGTCATCTCTCAAGCTAATCTTGTAACTGTTCCAAGCGAAGATTATAAAAAGTACCTTGAGAAAAATTATCAGCTAAAGAATGTTGTAAACATTAATGGTTATCCTATGGCAAAATATGTTGATAATCAAATCAAGGAAGGAAGCTTAATAGATAAGGATGAAATCTATGGCGAATATGGGATGAAAGAATTTGTATTGCTTGTTCTTGGAGGAGATTTAAGGGAAGAGGATATAGAGCCATTGATTAGGGCTGTTGAAGAGCTTAATCTTAAGGCATTGATTGCACCTTATAGATTTGACAGGAATATGGTTCAGGAATTGGTCTTATCACCAAACATTAAGATTTTGCCTCAGTATGTTGATTTGTTAAGCTTTATGAATGCAGCATCACATCTCATCTATGCTGCAGGTATGGGGATGACCATTGAAGCAGGGGTTTTCAATATTCCTTCTTTGAAGATAGAGGGATTCCATAAAACCCATGGAAGTGTTGACTTGGCAAAAGAGCTTAATATACCAATTGTAAAAATAGATGAAATTCCGAAGGCTTTTGAAAATCTTCCAGACCAAAAAGAGTCTGATCTTGTAAAAAACAGTGAGATAGCTATTGAGAAATTAGTAGATTTAATTAATGATTTTGATGAAAAGACTCTTAAAAGAAGTGGTTTTAAATCCACTAAGGAAATCTGGAATAGCCGTAAGGAATTCAGATAATATTTCCATTTTTTTCAAAAAGTAATTCGTAAAATGGTTTTTAAAATATTATTTATTCATTAACTCACTTAATAAGTAATACTTTTTTTGTTTATTTTAAACAACTTTTATCAGTTTGATTTAAGTTTATTCGTATATGGATTGCTCTATTGCTAATAACATGATTTTAAGGAATAGTTTTATTAATATAACCTCTTAATGTTCTTATATTAGATATTTTATTACCTTTTTTTAAAATCCCATCAATTTTTAATACTTTTTTTATTACTTTCTCCACCCATTTTCCAAATGAGTAATAATTATATTTATATTAGTATTACTACATATTAATAGTGATATCCTATTAATTGGATAGTTAATTAAATGAGGGTATCATTAAAATTTTTTGGAGGTTAAACTATTAAAAAACAGATGATTTTGCTTATAACTCTTATTACATTGTTAATGATTGTTATAAGTGGAGTATCTGCTGAGAATGTTGAAAATATAGACACTTCTGATATTGATGAAGTTTCTATTGGAGATATCGCTGGAAGTTCAAATATCGGAAGTTCTGATGTTCAATCTATTTATTCTGATAATGATGATTTGGCTGATTATAAAATTGAAACTATTGATGATCAGTTCATATCTACTGATATTGGGGATTTAGATGATAATTTTGATATAAAATCTTCTAGTGAAAGTATAAATGATGATATTTCTTTTGATGATGCTAATCTAAACGTGGATTCTAATTCTAATGAAATACCAGATTTAGATACAGTATCTGAAGAAAATACATATATGAATATCCATTCTCTAGGAGATTCTCTTACAGATAATAATAAACCAAAAGTTTTGTTCTTTTTAGGTGGTCTTGGTGGAACAACAGCTACTAATGCCGCTTTTTTAGATGCAATTAATAATAGAAATGATATTGAGAGTACAATAGTAACTAAGGATAATTGCAATCATGTAGATTTTAAAGATTATGATTTAATTTTTATAGATGCTATTTGGCCAAAGACACCTGATTATTTAACTACACAAGAACGCCTTCAAGAGGCAATGGATAATGGTGTTATTGTTGTAACAAGAATAACATACAGCATTGCTGACTGGAGAGATGTGGGTAATGTTGATATGTCAGAGCATCCTTGGATTCCTAGTTACTGGACAAATATTAATAAATATATGACTTCTATAAGTATTCATAATGCCAGAAACCTATTGGATTATATATGTACCAATTTTTTAGGTTTAAATTCAATAAATTCCGGAGGTCAGCCTTTAGCTCCAGTTGTTTTACCTAAAGAAGGTATTTATTATCCAACTTACTCAACTTATTTTGAAAATTTAAGCAGTTATTTAGAATGGTATGATTATGATGCTGAAAAACCTACCATTGCACTTTGCTTTGGACAAGGTGATTTTAATAATTTAGAAACTGATGTTATTGACTCCTTAATTGAAAAAATTGAAGGCAATGGCATGAATGTCATACCTTATTTCTACAATCATGAAGGTCAAGCACAAGGAGAACCTGATGTAGAAAGATTTTTAATGGTGGATTCAAAATCTTATGTAGATTTGATTATACATTACAGGGCTGCTGGCTGGAATAGAGTCAATACATATGAAGAGATTATGGAAGAACTTGAAGGCCTCGATGTTCCTGTAGTTAAAGCATTGACTTACAATGGAAATTATGAGCAATGGCTCAATGATTCAGAGGGTTTGGATTCAGAACAGTTTTCATATACTTTAACCAATATGGAAATTCAAGGAATCTTTAATCCAATAGTTATTGCAACTAAGGAATTGAAGGATGACGGCATTGTAAAAAATACTCCAATTGACAGACAAGTGGATTGGTTAATCAATTCCTGTGTGTCCTGGATTAATTTGAGATATACTGAAAACAGTGATAAAAAAGTAGCTATTGTCTATTGGAGTTCTCCTGGTAAAGATAAAGGTGCTACTGCATCTCATTTGGATGTATATGAAAGTTTACCAGTTCTTTTAAATTACTTAAAATCTATAGGTTACGATTTAGGTGATGAAGAGTTGCCAAACACTGAAGAATTAGTTAATCTAACTCGTTCTCAAGGATTAAACATTGGTATTTGGGCTCCTGGTGAATTAAAGAAATTAGTTGAAAATTATCCGGTAGTTTTAGTTTCTGAAGAAAAATATTTATCCTGGTTTAATCAGTTAAATCCAGATAAACGTCAAGAAGTAATAGATATGTGGGGTGAAGCTCCTGGAGATATCATGATGTATGAAATGGATGGCACTAAATATTTAGTATTGCCTATCATACAATTTGGAAACATAATTATCTCTCCGGAACCATCAAGAGGTTACAGTCAAGATCAGGAAGCATTGTATCATAGTGGAGATGTTCCACCAACTCACCAATATTTAGCTTACTATTTCTGGCTTAAAAATGAATTCGGCGCTAATGCTATAATTGATTTCGGTCGTCACGGAACTGTAGCTTGGTTACCTGGAAAAAGTGCTTCTGGTTTAGATTGTGAAAATGATTGGCCATCCATTGTTTCTCAAGATATTCCTGTAATCTATGTCTTCACTGTTGAAGGTGCAGAAAGCGGATTGCCAAAACATAGGCAGAATGCAATTATCATTAGTCACTCTACCCCTCCTATGACCATTTCTGGTTTATATGGAAACCTGACTTTATTGTCTCATAAAATTGATGAGTATGAGTCAACATATGACAGTGCCGTCAAAGAGGAATATAAATCATCCATTCTTAATTTATTCAATGAGCTAAACTTAAATGACGATTTAAAATTAGATTTATCTCAGGAATTGATGGACTTTGACAGTTTTGTAGATAAGGTTCATGATTACTTGGAAGACATTCAATCAGATTTCATTTCAAACGGTTTGCATGTTTTAGGAACTGCTCCAACTGGTGAAAAACTTGTTTATACCATTCAATCAATGTTAGGTTATAATTTCAGGGACTTTATGAAAGAAAATAACTTAAATGATGATGAGGTTTATCAAATACTTGAGTTAATGCTGTTTGATGATTATGACGCTAAAAATTCTCAAATATCTGTTTTAGGAAAAGAAATAGAAGGATTTGAAGAATACTTAAATAGGACCCTTATTTATAAGGATTATTTAAATCAGTGTGATAATGAGTTATACAGTATTGGCAAAGCCTTAAATGGAGGATTTGTATTAACAGGTCCTATGGGCGATCCTGTAATAAATCCTGATGTCTATCCAACAGGTAAAAACATTTATTCCTTTGATCCAAGAATCATGCCTACTGAAGAGGCTTGGAATATAGCTGTTGATTTAGTTGATGAAATGCTTGCAAATTACCTTGAGAAAAATGGCGAATACCCAGATAAAATTGCATTCATGCTTTGGGCTACCCATTCCATTCAGGATAAAGGGGTTATGGAAGCTGAAATCATGTATCTAATGGGTGTTGAACCTATTAGGGATCCTGCTAGCAAATACATTACAGGGGTACAACTCATTGAGAATATGAATAGACCAAGAATTGATGTTTTAATCACAACAACAGCTCTTTATTTGAATGAATATATGTACACTTTAGGAATTTTGGATAAAGCTGTAAGGTTAGCATCAAGTACTGATGACACATCTGTAGAAAATAAAGTCAAGGCTAATTCCGATTTAATATATCAACAATTAATCGATGAAGGATATTCTGAAGAAGATGCAAGAATGTTAGCGGATTCCAGAATTTTCTCACAAAAACCTGGAAACCATCATAATCCATTAGAAGATGCAATTGTTAATTCAAATACTTGGGATACCGATGAAAAATTAGCAGATTCATTTATTAACACTTTTGGATATGTTTTCACATCTGATGGCGATTCTGTCTCTAGCAGCGATTTATATGACAAGAATCTAGAGAAAAGTCAAATTGCAATGTTTAGAAGATATGTGAATGCCAATACATTGCTTAGTGGTGATGATTACTCTGCATACTTCGGAGGATTAGGGCTTGCCATTAAACAGGCTTCAGGAGAATATCCTCTAATGTTAATAAGCAATTTGGAAAATCCAAACAATAGATATATTGAATCATTGGAATCCTCATTAGCTAAAGACTTTAGAACAACTTATGACAACCCAGATTGGATTAGGTCCATGATGGATCATGGTGCAAGCGGAGCTGGCAAATTTGCTAGTTTTGTTGAAAATACATTCATGTGGGATGTTACTACTAATACAATAACAGATAATCAATGGAATTCCATTTACAATAATTATGTTAAGGATCAATATGATTTAGGCCTTGATCAATGGTTTAAAGAAAATAATCCTTATTCTGCACAAGCAATCAATGCTAGATTGATGGATGCGGCCCGTAAAGATTATTGGAATGCTGATGATTCTGTAAAACAGGATTTAGCTAATAGATGGGCAGAGTCCATTGTTCAAAATGGTGTATCCTGTTGTGATTGTAGCTGTGGTAATATTGCATTAATGAATTGGGCAATACAATATGTTAACCCAGATTTGCTCTCTAAATTATTGCCTACATTGTATAATGCAACTTATGACCCATCTTTCTTAATAAACAGTTCAGAAAATCCTAATTCTAATAGTAATTCTACATCCGATAGCAATAAAGTAGTTAATTCTGAAGACAGTTCTTCAGTTGAGACCAATACCACATCAACTACTACTTCTAGTCAGGAGTCATTAAATCCTGGCGATTCCAATCAAGCAGTTCCTACTGGAGTTAGTTCCTCTTTAGGAGTGGGTACTGATGTAGATGCTCCAAGTTCAGATTCAAGTTCTGAAGATTCCGGAGCTGAAGATGTTGGAAAAGCTTCTGAAGTTTCTGTTAGTGAAAATAATTCTGCAGCTTCTAAAGATGTTAACATGCCTATTGCATTGATAGTATGTGTTTTAGTATTGTTAGCATTGTTTGGAATTGGGTATTATAGGAAAAAAGATGATGAAGATGAATATTAATTAAATTTAATAAAAATGAATTTCTCCCGATTTTCATTTTTATTTTCTTTTTTT
>NZ_JAFQQZ010000037.1 GCF_017410345.1 Methanobrevibacter sp. | reverse complement strand
TTTTAAAAAACTTTTTAAAAAATCTTATTAACTACAAAAATATATATTATAATAACCAAGTTTTAGGAGAGAAAATAATGGATAAAAGAAAGATTTTTATTTTGCTTGTTTTGGCTATTGCAGTTGTAGGATTTACAATGGGACCTGCATGTGCTGCAACAACTACCATTAAAATGGGCAAATATAAAGATGTGGGTAGCAAGGATAGGATCTTAACTTTCTATCAGCCTAAGGATGCTCAAAATGTCAAAGGTGTATATGCAGCAATATTCTATCATGACAAGAAAAGAGGTGATGACTTCAGACCTCATACATATGTCTTGAGGAAGATGACAGTTTACTATAAGAACAAAAAGGGAAAAGTTATTACTCGAACTGCTAAGCCAAAAAATATCAGTGACCTTATGCTGCTTTCTACAAAAAAGATTAACGGTTACACTCCTTATAAGGCTACTGTAACTTATAATAAAATGACTAAAAAAGAGAAAAACATTATTATGAATCCTCTTTTCTGATTGATTCAAGGGGCTTCATATATTTTTTAGCCTTTTAAAACTTAATCTGATTATCTAATTAGATTATCTGACAAATATTAATTTTGTATTATGAAGTAAATCTTAAATGGAGGTTTTAACATTAAGCCTAAGTCAATTATAAAGGTCTTTGCAATAATCTTGATTCTCTTCATATCTATTTCAGTTGTTTCAACTAGTGAAATGTCAGATATTGATGATGATTCTTCAGCTTCTGATGGCAATGTCCTAACTGTTGATGATGATTCCCAAAGCGGATCTGATGATGAAGTCTCTTCAGATAATCCGGAAAACGAAGGGGATTTTCCAGACTGCAATTTGACCATAATCAAAGAAGGAGACAAGAAAGTCAAAGTTGGAGATGAAGTGGAATGGAAAATAACTTTGAAAAATGAATTGGACACAGCTTGGAATATTCATGTTCAAGAGAAGTTCCCTAAGAACTTTGATATAGTTTCTGTAAAGGCCAGCAAAGGGGATTATAATAAAGAAATGGTTCATTGGGAAATTCTTAAGTTGAACAAAGGTGAAACTGCAACTTTAACCATTAAGGCAAAGGCAAAGAAGGCAGGAAACTATACTAACAAGGCAGAACTTTTTACAGATTCAAACAATCTTAATAAGAATACCACAGTTAAGTCTGATGTTGAAGTAGTTTCTGAAGACAAGTCAAAAGCCGCCGTTAAGAAGAACGACAATAAAAAGGAAAAGTTAAGTAAAAAAGTTAAAAAGACTAAAGATAAAATAAAAACCAATAAGGCCCAAGCAAATGCTACCAATCAAACAAACAAGAAAGTCACTTTGGAAAATGCAGGCAATCCTATAATGGTTCTGGTCATTTCCCTTTTTGTAGTATTGGGTTTAGGAGTGCTTAAAAAACAATAATTGATTCTTTATTTTTTAACTTATTTTCTTTCATTTTCTTAAAATTTTTAATTTTTTTACTTTTTATTTTTTTTAATTTCTTAGTTCATTTTCTTAAATTTTCTTTTTCAATATCTTGCTTTAATTAAATTATTTTTAATAAGCAAAAGTTTTTTATAGTAAGTCAAACCCATCTATATTTATATGGATAATTTAATGTAAAATTATAATATTATCCTTAAAATTATCTAAATAATTATAAAACTATTACTGATTAAAATAAGGAGATTGTTATGGCACAAATTAATCAACCTATGTATATTTTACGTGATGATACTGAAAGATTTCAAGGCAATCAAGCCTTAAGAATGAATATTTTTGCAAGTCAATTATTAGCAAGCATTGTAAGGACCACCCTCGGTCCAAAGGGAATGGACAAAATGTTAGTGGATAAAAAAATGGGGGATGTGGTTGTAACCAATGACGGTGCAACCATCTTGCAGGAAATGGATATCGCACACCCTGCAGCTAAGATGCTTGTGGAAATTGCAAGAAAACAGGAACATGTAGTTGGAGACGGAACCACTACTGTAGTTATAATTGCCGGTGAATTGCTTAAGAAAGCCCTCGAATTATATGAGGATGGAATTGCAATCCCAACCATTCTTATCGGATACAGATTGGCTGTTGCAAAGGCAATGGACATCTTATTTGAGATTTCCACAGATGCAAGAGACCCAGACACATTGTTTGGAATTGCAAAGACTGCAATGACAGGTAAAGGTTCAGACTATGCTAAGGATGAATTGGCTAAATTAATTGTTCAAGCTGCACTCAAAGTTGAAGAAGGAGAAAAGTTAGATAAGACACTCATCAAGATTCACAGAATCAATGGTGGAAGTGTAGAGGACTCCTTGATTGTTGATGGTATATACATCGACCAAGGAAGGGCTAATGAATCCATGCCTGAGGAAATGAGAGATGCTAAAATAGCCTTAATGAAATACCCATTGGAATTGAAGGATATTGAAAACGCTAAAGTGGACTTCACTGACCCATTGCAAATGCAGGCTTTCCTTGACAGCGAACAGGAAACCCTTAAGGAAATTGCTGATAAGGTCATCGCTTCAGGATGTAATGTATTGTTCTGTCAGAAGGGTATTGATGATGTTGTTCAGCATCACTTGTCCAAAGCTGGAATCATGGCTTTCAAGAGAGTTAAGAACACCGATGTGAAGAGAATCATGAAAGCTACCGGTGCAGAACTCATTACCAATATTGAAGACTTGACTCCAGATGTATTGGGTAAGGCAGGTTACATACACCAAGAAAGGGTATTCGACCAAATCATAACCTTCATTGAAGAATGTGAAGATCCTAAGGCAAGTTCCATCTTAATCCGTGGAAGTACCAGACATGTTTCATCTGAAATTGAAAGGGCTATGGAAGATGCATTAGGTGTAGTCGCAGCTACTGTTGAAGATGGAAAAGTCGTATACGGTGGAGGAGCTCCTGAAATTGAAATCGCAAGACAATTGAAAGCTTATGCTAACACTATCAGCGGAAGAGAACAAGTGGCTGTAAATGCATTTGCAGACGCTTTGGAAATCGTACCAAGAACCTTATCTGAAAACGCTGGTTTAAACACCATTGACTTATTAGTTGAACTCAGAGCAGCTCATGAAGATAACATCAATATGGGATTGGACGTATTTGAAGGTAAAGTTGTTGACATGAAAGAGGCTGGTGTTGTTGAACCTCAAAGAGTCAAGAAACAAGCTATTCAAGCAGCTCAAGAAGCATGTGAAATGATCTTGCGTATTGATGATTTAGTTGCAGCAGCTGGTGCACTTCAAAAAGTCGACCCAGATGAAAACTTAGACCATAGTGGTATGCCTCCTGCACCTGGTATGGGTGGAATGGGTGGAATGCCTCCTATGATGTAACCCCCAAGCTTTTCCAGGCCTTCGGCCTGCAAAACCTTGACCAAAACTTTTTCCTAAAGTTGGGTTAAAAGCCAACTTTTTATTCTATTTTTTTTGCTTTGTTTTTACAATTTCTTTAGTTCTTTAATTGTTTTTATA
This sequence comes from Methanobrevibacter sp., assembly GCF_017410345.1. NCBI lineage: Archaea > Methanobacteriati > Methanobacteriota > Methanobacteria > Methanobacteriales > Methanobacteriaceae > Methanobrevibacter > Methanobrevibacter sp. Next base: position 25,309 of record NZ_JAFQQZ010000037.1, on the reverse strand, counting down.
TAAATATTAAATTTTCAATAATAATGGAGAAATAGATATGGCAGAATCATTTTTAGACAAATGGTGTGGTCAACCATGGCTACATGCAACATATTTTTTAGGAATCGTAATGCTTAATGTTTTAATAATTAATTGGGGAGTATGGGATGTTCCTCAAAAGTTAATGTGTTTGCTTGCTGTATTTTTACCATTGCATGTATTTGAAGAGCTTACATGGCCAAATGGTTTTCATTTCATGATGAACAAGTTAATCCAAAAGTCAGATAATCCTCTTGCTTATCCTGAAAACAAGCTTACAGATATGGTTACAAATTTTGGAGCGGAAATAATGTTCATTGTATTGACATTTCTCACACCAATGCTTGGAAACAAAGTAGTGATATTCATAATCTTCTTTGGTATCGGTGAAACATTCGTGCATACCTTGTTTAGCGTATTAACATACAGACACTACAGATCCAAAGGCAAAAAGACATTATATTCTCCAGGTCTCGTAACTGCATGGTGCTTATTGCTTGAAGCAGCTATTTACGGCATTTATTGGTTAGTATATTCTAAATCATTTGTAATGTCAGACTTATGGGGATTGGCTCTTGTAGCATTTTTAATCATATTCCTAGTACGCTTACCATTTATCCTCTCCAATAAGTTTAAAACTACCAGATTTGCCTATTCTGAAATAGGATATTTGGAAAAATATGAATCAGATTAAAACTTAATCTCTTTCAATATTTTTTTATAATTTTTTTTAATTATTTTTTAATTTTTTTACTATTTTTTAATCATATTTTTTTAAAATTTTAACAATTTTTTAAAAAATTTCTCTATTTTCTTTTTCTGACTTCATTTGCTTCTTTTTTGAATATTACTAAATTAAAATTGCTTATTTAGTCAAAATCTTATTTTAAATGATTATTTTTTCTATTTAATGGTTTTTCAATAATCATTTTAAAAATAATATCTTGACTCACTTTTATATCAAATATGTTTAATTGTTTGAAATTCTTTTTTAAGTTAAATAAAGGTAATTATTTTATTTTCAATTTATTAAAGTCAGATTTTTTCAATTTTGATTAAAATAAGTATTTTTAAGTATTATTTCATTATTTAAAGACTTATCAAGTATTTTTTAATTTTTTTAATTAAAATTTCTTATTTTGCTTTTTAATTAATTCATTATCCCTTATACCGATATCATATAATTTACCATATCTGAATTATGAAATCAGTATTAAAAAATTATTGTTTTTTGGAATAAACTATGGAAAATTCTTGTTTTGAATGATTTTTTTTAGTAAGGTTTATATAATAAAAGAAAAAAATTAAATATTAATCTAATTTGATGTTTTTGTTTTTAAAGCAAAATTGTCAAGTTAAGAAATGTTTAGGGTGGTCTTTATTGTTTGCTTGAAAAAGTTAAATGATAAACATTGAGTTTCGAAAAAATAAAAATTTTTTTCCGCATATTGATATCAATTTCAATATCTAAAATTCAATGTTAAAGTTATACTTGTAAAAATATAATTTTGGGATTATTCTAAAGTGTGAGGTGAAATGATTTCAATTAAGAATCTCGCATTGCTTTTAGCAGTTATGCTTATGGGATTTTTTTTAATCTCTTCTGCTTCTGCTATGGATGTTGATGACTCGGTTTCTATGGCCGATTCAAATGACCTATCCGGATCCAGCGTTTCCAGCAATATTGATAATGGTCTTGCTGGTGTTTCCAGTGATGGCGATTCCGGTCAAAATGATTTGGAATCTTATGATGCTGGTTCAAGCAATGTAAATTCGGAAAATGAAGTTTTAAGTACTGATAATACGGTAGAAGATTCTGATTTGGAATATGATTCAGTTGGTAAAAGCTCTAAGAGTGTCTTAGGCGCTTCATTACAATCAGACAGTTCAAGTTTACAGGCTAGCGCCAAAACAAAAACTGCCATTAAGGGAAGCTCCACCACTCTCACTAGAGGAAAAAACTATAAGATAACCTTATCTGACAGTAGCGGAAAGGCTTTAAGCGGTCAGAAAGTCAGCTTCAAGATCAATGGAAAGACTTATTCATTGACTACAGATAGCAAAGGTTCTGCTTATCTTCAAATAAACTTGAGGGAAGGAAAATACGCTATGGTGACTTCCTTTGCAGGATCAAATGCATACAGCGCTTCAAGCCTGTCTGTGACATTGACTGTCAAGAAGAATCCTGACTTCTTTACAGTTGCCGAGATTGAAGCCGCAGCTACAAATGTCAAGAATTATGTTTCAAAGAACAAGAAATTGCCGAACACCGTTAAAGTGAGGGACAGGACTCTAAAAATATCTGAGTTCAATTATCTCGCTTCAAAGTTGGTATCTAACTTAAATTCCAAAAATACTGGGGATATTCTTTTAATATCCGGTATCTCTAATGGCAATTCTTCTACTCATTCATTAAAATCTACTGTTTATAAGGCTCAATATGTAGATTTGGCTAAAAGGGCATTTTCAGCTATTGAATCTAAGAAAGTACCTGCGTCCTATTTGTCTGTTAAAAACAGTTCAAATAAGGTTGTTGGAAAGGCAAATTTCAATCTTTACACATTTGCATTTGCAAAAATATTGGATTTCCACAAATCTAATAATAATTTGCCGAATTATTGTACTTTTGAAAGCTCTGCAATCAATAATGCCGCTAGCTTAAAGGCCACAGCTATTAAAGGAAGTTCAAATTCTCTAACTAGAGGAAATAACTATAAGATTACCTTAACTGATAGCAGTGGTAAAGCTTTATCTGGTCAGAAAGTCAGTTTCAATATCAACAGCAAGACTTATACCTTGACAACAGATAGCAAAGGTTCTGCTTATCTTCAAATAAACTTGAGGGAAGGAAAATACTCTATGGTGACTTCCTATGCAGGATCAAAAGTTTACAAATCTTCTAAATTGTCTGTAAGCTTGACTGTTTTGAAGAATCCAAACTTTTTCACAGTGAAGGAGATTGAAGCTGCGGCTACAAATGTCAAGAATTATGTTTCAAAGAATCAGAGATTGCCGAATACCGTGAAGGTAGGTGACAGAACTCTTAAGATATCCGAGTTCAGTTATCTTTCATCAAAAGCAGTATCAAATCTGAATTCCAATAATAAGGGAGATATTCTTCTTCCAAGCGGTGTTTCAAATGGTAATTCTTCTACATATTCATTAAAATCTACTGTCTATAAGGCTCAATATGTAGATTTGGCTAAAAGGGCATTTTCAGCTATTGAATCTAAGAAAGTACCTGCGTCCTATTTGTCTGTCAAAAACAGTTCAAATAAGGTTGTTGGCAAGGCAAATTTCAATCTTTACACATTTGCATTTGCAAAAATATTGGATTTCCACAAATCCAACAACAACTTACCGAATTATTGTACTTTTGAAAGCTCTGCATTTGCACCTGCTAAAAAGGCCACATCCATTAAGGCTAATTCCAGCAGTGTAAATAAGGGAAATGCTTATACAGTAACATTGGTTGATAATAATGGTAAAGGAATAGCTAGTCAGAAAATCACATTTACCATATCTGGCAAAACTTATACAAAGACCACTAACTCTAAGGGTGTTGCCTCCTTAACAATTGATTTAAGTGCAGGCAAATATTCTGTGGTTTCCTCTTTTGCGGGGTCTTCATCCTATAAGGCATCAAAATTGACTAAAAACGTTACTGTTAAGGACAATTCAAATAGGTTCAGTATTAAAGAGATTGAAGCTGCGGCTACAAATGTCAAGAATTACGTTAACTCCAACAACGTATTGCCAAGTACTGTTACAGTAGCAAAAAAGAAACTAAGTATTTCACAGTTCTCTTATCTTATGGCTAAAGCTGTCTATAATATTAATGCTAGTAACTCCAATTATATTACTCTTCCAAACAATATGTCCAAATCCAAATCCTCAGGGGATAGCATGAACACTAAAGTCTATCAAGCCCAGTATATGGATTTGACAAAAAGGGTAATATCACATGAGGAATCCAATAAGGTTCCGCCTGTTTACGCTAAGGTTTATAGTAGTTCTGGCTCTTTAGTAGGTAAGGCTGAATTTGATTTATACACATTTTCATTTGCTAAGATCTTAGATTTCCATAAGTCTAAAAATTATTTGCCTAAATACTGTACTTTTGAAAGTTCTGTATTTAAAAGCTCTGTAGTTCCATCAGGTAATGTTTCTTCTAAGATACCTTACAATTCCAGTCAATTTAAGGAAGGTTTAAATGAGAAGAATACAGAAACAAACCTCAGCCAATATTTGGTTGGAACTGGTCAATCAGCCATTACCCCTGCTATTAGCAAGTTGGCTGCCCAATTGACTAATGGTTTGAATAGCACTGAGGCAAAGGCTCAAGCGATCTATAATTATGTAAGAGATGAAATCGATTACAGTTATTATGCGAACTCTAAATATGGGGCTTCAGGTACCTTAAGTGCCGGTTCAGGTAATTGTGTGGACCAGGCAAGTTTGGTCGTGGCTTTATGTAGGGCTTCAGGCATTCATGCAAGATACTCTCACGCTAAAGGCTGTACATTCTCAAGTGGTTTAGTCACTGGGCATGTATGGGCTCAAATACTTGTAAATGGTGTTTGGTATTCTGCTGATGCGACAAGTGTCAGAAATAGATTAGGCAATATTCAAAATTGGAATACTAACTTTTACAGTAATCTAAATCATTATGCTGCTGTACCGTTCTAGTATTAAAGTATTTAAAATGGATTATAAGAGGATTTTCCTCTTATTCAAATTTTTTATTTTTTATTTTTATTAATTATTTTCTCAATTTTTCTCTTTTTAAAATTTTTATCATTTTTTTATAGTTTTTATACTTTTTTTTAATAGTTTTTATACTTTTTTTTAATAGTTTTTATACTTTTTTTAATAGTTTTTAAAATTTCTATTTTTTTTAATTTTATTATTCAAGTTAAGAATAATTTTTTATATGATTATTTAGTTAAATATATATGCAAATTATTAAATTTCAATTATTATTTTAAAAAAGTATTATCTCTTTATTTTTTAGCAGTTTTTTAAAATATCTTTAATAATTTAATAACTTTAATAATTAAATGATTTTTAATATTCTTGAGTATTTTCCGGTTGGTGTAACTATTAATTGTAAATTTGCTTTATCATTATTGCTTTTCATATTCATATTGTCTGTATCTGCAGTTTCAGCAGAGGATATGGATGATGGAAATTCATTTGAGGTATCTGAAACTCTAGATGTGGATATCAATGATGTTTTAGATGCTGATTTGGATGAACTAGATGGTGATTCTAGTTCAAATGATGATTTAGATGATAATGGTAATTTGGATGATGATGGGGATGATGCGGATCCTGATGATGAAACAGATAATGAAAATGAAGACCCTATCTTGAAGAACACCACATTGGAAATAATTTCTCCTGATGACTGGGAAATATATGGTTGTGAAAACTACACTGTCAAATTAGTGGATGAAGATAATAATCCAGTTATTGGGGCAGTGATCAATTTTAAAATTCAAACTCCAAAAGGAACTTTCATCAATCAAACTAGCATAACCGATGATGAGGGAATTGCGGTTTTGCCTTTGAATTTAAGTTTAAGAGGTATTTATAATATTTCTGTATCTTTTGATGGGGATTTGGACTATTATGCTAGTGAATCTGTAAACTCCAGCTTTATTCTATATGAGAAAACCATTATTAAAACTCCTAAGAAATATGCTTACAGGTCTTCCAATTTTACTGTCAAGTTGGTTTCTTCAAATGGCACTCCATTATCAAACAAAAAGCTGATTATCTACATAGATGGTGTCAAATACACTAGAACCACTGATTCAAAAGGTCAAGTCTATATTAAAATGCCTTCAGATAGGAAATCTGTTAAGTTTAATTGCACATTCAATGGTGGGGATTATTATGTCAAGTCTTTCCTGTCAATGAAATTGCCGGTATATAAGAAGACATATACAAAGCCTCTTGTGTATGCAGTTCTTAAGGGAAAGTACTTTAAGGTGCTTTTAAAAGGGGCAGATGGGAAAATTCTAAAGAAACAGAAAATTAAGATTACAATTGATGGAAAGAATTTTACACGAACCACCAATGATAAGGGCATAGCTTATCTGACAGTCAATCATAGCAGAAATGAGTATAAGGTACGTTTTTCCTATGACAATAATGGAGTTTATGGCCCATCCAGCAATTCTTCAATTTTATGTGTAATTGATCCTTCAGGACAGTTTAAGAAAGGACTAAACCAAAATACAAAACTTTCTGTAAGCAAATATCTATATGGTGGGGGGTATGCTAAAATAACCAAATCCATTAGAAAACTATCCAAAAAGCTTACAGGGAAATATTCCACCAAATTGGAAAAGGCTACAGCCATTTTCAATTATGTCCGAGATAACTTGGACTATAGCTATTATGCAAACTCCAAAAAGGGAGCAGCAAAAACATTGAAAACCAAGAAAGGAAATTGTTGCGATCATTCCAATTTGATTGTAGCACTATGTAGGGCATCTAAGATTCCGGCAAGATATTCCCATGCAAAAGGATGCAAATTCGGTTCTGGAATCACTACAGGCCATGTTTGGGCTCAAATATATGTCAATGGAAGATGGTATTCTGCAGATGCAACAAGTTACAGAAATAGTTTGGGGAATATAAAAAATTGGAATACAAAATCTTATCATAAGCATCGTACCTATAGAAATATTCCATTTTAATCCTTATTTTTTAATCTTTTTTTCAATTCTTTTTTTTAAAATTCATAATTTTTAGGTTATCCAAAACTTTATATACTTTCTATCTATAATATAATATATAGAAATTTTCTAAAAATGTTTATTTTAGCAATTAAGTAATTTTTAACTTTAAAAATTCGTTTAATTAATCTTAAGAATAAGATTAAATCAAATAGACAGTGGAGGTTCTACATGGCTAAGGAAATCAGTGAAAACATTGAAGAGTATTTGGAAGTTCTTTACAAGTTTGGAAGTAAGGATTCATACGTGTCTACAACAACCATCTCAAAGGAGTTAGGCATCGCGCCAGGTAGTGTAACTCAAATGCTTAAGAAACTCGAAGATATCGGCTATATCGATTATGTTCCATATAAAGGTGCTTCATTGACTGAAGAGGGAAGCAAAATAGCTCAAAAGATAACCAGAAAACACAGGATTCTTGAAAGATTCCTTAAGGACGTATTGAAGATCAAGGATGAAAACCTTCATCATCAGGCCTGTGAAATGGAGCATTCCCTATCCGATGAGGCTGAAAGAGCCATTTGCCATATGCTAGAACATCCGGACACCTGTCCTGACGACCATTTGATTCCTGCATGCGATTTTGATTTCACCAGCTGTGACGATTGCAAGAATGACCATAGCGATATTGAAGACATCGGTATCAGGGAATTCAATCTGTTGTCCATTTCCCAGCTTTCCTCTGGAGATGAAGGGGAAGTGCTCTTCATACGTGGCGGTGACGATTCCTTGTCTGATGCAATGAATCTTGGAATCAACATAGGGTCTAAAGTCAGAATATCCGATTCCATCGGTTCCAATTATAATGTATTTTTAGAAGACTCCATTATTGAGGTTTCAAAGGATTTGGCAAACAACATATTTGTCAAGACATTATAATCGAATCAATGCATGGAATTGTTTCATATTCCTTTTTATTTTTTTAAGCTTTTTTTATTAATTTAATTATTTATTTCATTTCAATTATTATGGATTTTTATTTAGGTGTTTTGATGCGCGGAGATTTATGTGAAGGTATTGTAACCGTAAAGATTGAGGAAGGCAATCAAAGGGCCATTTCCCTTAATCAGAAAAGCCAGTTCGGTAAGCTGTCCGAGGATTGTCTGGAGCTGTCCATCATCGAAGCTTGCTATCTGATGGAAAGCGGACGTTTGGACATTTATGAGAATGATGAAAAGTGTGAATTGAATCACATCATCGATTTGATTAAGGATGAGGAGATCTATGGCAAATACCTTGTTTACAGGGATTTGAAAAACAGAGGATACATAATCAAGACCGGATTTAAGTACGGATCCGAATTCAGGCTTTATGAAAGGGGCACTGGTCCGGGTCAAGCCCACTCTGATTTCCTGGTGAAGGTGCTCTATGAAAAGAATGAAGTGAACGTATTGGACTTTGCAAGCTATGTGAGAGTCTCTCACGGTGTAAACAAGAAACTCTTGCTTGCAGTGGTCGATGATGATTTGGATGTCACTTATTACAATATAGAGTGGACAAGACCTTAACCAAGCTTTTTGGCCTTCGGCCAAAAACCTTGACCAAAACTTTTTCACTTTTTTGTAGTGATAATATGTTAATTTTCTCAATTTTTTTATTTTTCAATTAGTTATTTTTATAAACTTGTAAATCATATTTAATTAATAGAATTGCATAGTTAAAGTTGTATGGTAAAAATTCATGAATTTTTGCTAAAAAAATTTATATGATTTTAATTAAAAATACCTATAATTATTTAAGCACTTATAAATAAAAACATATTAATTATTATTCGATTATTCAATTTAAATAGAGATATTATATTCAAGGTGATTTTTTGATTGATCCATGGGGCTCATCTATAGTAGATTATGATAAATTAGTTAATCAGTTCGGCATAAAAGCCTTTTCCGAGCTTGTAGGCCAAATCGAGGATCCTGCAAGATTGATGAAAAGAGGAGTGATTTTCGGCCATAGGGACTTTGATAAGCTTGTGCCGCTCATAAATGGCAAGAAGGACTTTGCAGTAATGACAGGCATGATGCCAAGCGGTCAGATGCATATCGGCCACAAGATGGTCATCGACCAATTGAAATGGTATTTTGAAAAGGGAGCTTCCATATCATTGTCAATAGCGGATATGGAATCCTATGCCGCAAGAGGAATCAGCTTTGAACAGGCAAAGGAAATTGCTGTCAATGAATATTTGGCAAATTACATCGCTTTGGGCCTTGACTTGACTGATGATAATGTGAATGTCTATCTCCAGTCCCAGAACAAGACATTGAATGACTTGACATTCAAGCTTGCCAAAAGGGTCAACTTCAATAATATGCATGCAATCTACGGCTTCAATGAAAGCACAAACATTGCTCATCTATATGTTCCTTTGGTGCAGGTGGCTGACATCTTGCTTCCACAGACCGAAGAGTATGGCGGACCAAAGCAGGTGGTTGTTCCTGTAGGTGTTGACCAGGACCCTCACTTAAGGCTGACCAGAGACATTGCTGCTAAAATGAATGAAGAGTATGGATTCCTGGCTCCTGCTTCCACTTATCATAGGTTCCTCACAGGGCTTACCGGAGATAAGATGTCAAGCAGCAAGCCTAATACAGCAATCTACTTGAATGAGACTCCAAAACAGGCTGAGAAAAAGGTCAAATCCTCCAAGACCGGAGGTAGGGAAACCCTTGATGAGCAGAAGGAATTAGGCGGAAGGCCTGATGAATGTGTTATCTATGAGATGCTTGTATATCATTTGGTTGACGATGACAAGGAGCTTGAAAGGATTCGTGAGGAATGTGTGAACGGAGAGCTCATGTGCGGTCACTGCAAGGTTCATACTGCAGAGCTCATGAAGGACTTCTTCGAAGACTTGAAGGTGAAACAGGAAGAGTCCTTAGAGATTGCAGAATCCTTATTCGACTAATTGAATTGATTTAAAGTATTAAAAATAATTGTTGTTTTGATGGAATTTATTAAAATTCCAGTTAAATATTTTAGTTTTATCTATGGATGATTTTATGGCGGATATTAAATATTATCTCGAAATAGTTAAGGATGAGACCAAACTGGCCTTTTCAAATAACAAGAGGCTTTTATTGCTTTCAGTCCTGCTCTTTGTGATTCCACTTCTCATAGGATATTTCTGTGCTGATCAGATTAGCGAATACATCAAGCCTATGGTGGATGCCTTTGAACAGCAGGTGGAAGAGGGCACAATAACCTTGACAACCCATTCGTTATTCACCAATAATGTGACTGTAGCCATCATATTATATGCCCTTGCAGCTCTTGGCGGAGTTTTAGGGGCTGTTCTTTTGGCAAACAATGGTATGTTCATCGGATTTTATGGTGCGGACTTCAACATCTATGCCTATTTGGCTTTGACAGTTCCTCATGGAATATTTGAACTTCCTGCAATCATTATCGCTACAACAGGAGGTTTTGTATTGCTTTCATTCATACTTCATTTCATATGGAATCTGAAGTCCCCAGACCTTTCCTATCTGGACATATTCGATCCGTATTTCTCAAATGTGGAAATAAGTCCGAAGCAAAGGTTCCAAGCTGCATTCAGAAAGAACCAGAATAAGATAAAGGAGTCCTTCATAATGCTATGTTGGGCTGTTGTTCTTTTAGCCATTGCTGCAGTCATTGAAGCGAATATAACCGTGCCTCTTTCAAATTGGTTATTTTCAATATTTGGCTTCAGCCTAATTTAAAAATATTTTTATTTTTTTCATCAATTTCTATTTTTTATAAAATCTTATACTTAATCGATAAATCTTAAAATAAGTTTTTATAGTATAATGACTATAATTATATGATGTATATTAATTATAATCTGATTTTTTCTAAAATTTATAATTAATTTGACCAATTTTTAATGTTTTTTCAACTACAAAAGCATTTAAAACTATTAGAATTATTATTTCATCAAAAAAGTTTAATGTGATAAAATGATTAGATGTGTGTCTTGTGGAGAAGAGTACGAAGATGATGAAGTTATCTACAACTGTAGGAAATGCGGATCTGTCTTGGAAGCTGTAGTGGAAGTTGACGTTCCAAAATCCACTTTTGAAGGCAGAAGAGATAACTTATGGAAATATAAGGAATGCTTGCCTGTCGATGCGGATAAAAGGGTCTCCTTGGATGAAGGTGGAACTCCATTCTGCAGATGTGAGAAATTAGGCAAGGAATTAGGAATAGACCTTTATGTTAAGGTGGAAGGATCAAACCCTACCGGCAGTTTCAAGGACAGGGGAATGACCATCGGTATGACCAAGGCAATGATGCTTGGTGTGGATACTGTAGGTTGCGCTTCCACAGGTAATACCTCCGCTTCCCTTGCGGCTTATGCTGCAAGAGCAGGACTCAGATGTGCAGTATTCCTTCCGGTAGGTAAGGTTGCTCTCGGTAAGTTGGCACAGGCAATGTTCCATGGTGCGGAAGTGTTCTCAATAAACGGCAACTTTGATGAGGCATTGGAAGCAATGACCCAACTTGCCCGTGAAAAGCATTTATACTTATTGAATTCAATCAACCCATTCAGATTGGAAGGACAAAAGACCATCGGTTATGAGATTGTCCATGATTTGGGATGGGAATCTCCTGACAGGATTGTGTTGCCTGTAGGTAATGCAGGAAACATTTCAGCCATCTGGAAGGGAATCACCGAATTCCACAATGCGGGATTCATGGATGACGTTCCAATGATGACCGGTATCCAAGCGGAAGGGGCTTGCCCTATTGCAAACGCATTCAGGGACAAGACCATGGAAATGACTCCTGTGGAAAACCCTGAAACCATTGCAACTGCAATCCGTATCGGTGCTCCTGTAAGTGCTGTCAAGGCATTAAGAGCAATTTACGATTCTAATGGTTTGGCTGAAACCGTAACAGACGAAGAAATCCTTGACGCTCAAAAATTGCTTGCAAGAACTGAAGGTGTAGGTGTGGAACCTGCTTCTGCAGCATCCATTGCAGGTCTTAAGAAATTAGTCGAGCAAGGGGATGTCGACAAGGGAGAAAGAGTTGTCTGTGTTGTAACCGGACACTTGTTGAAAGATCCTAACACAGCTATTGACGCTTGTGTGGACCCTGTCCAAGTGGATGCAGACATTGATAAGATCAAGGAAATTTTACTTAAGAAGTAAATTTTCTATTTTTTCTTTTTTTATTTTTTTAATCTATTTTAATTAATTTTCATTTTTTGTCTTGTTTTTTCTATTTTTAAAATTTTCATTATTTTTTCAAGTCTATTTTTTCAATATTTCCAAATATTTTTTATTATTTTTCTTAATTTTTTTATTAATTTTTCAAATTTTTAACTCCTTTTAAAATTTATATTTTTTGATTATTATTTTATTTTTCTTTTATTTTTTTGATTTTTTCAATATTTTTTATTGTTTTTCGATTTGGTATAATATTTTTTAATGAATTTTTGATTTTTTTTATATTTTTTGTTAAGATTTGATTTTAAAACTTATGGATATTTTTTATAAATTATTAATAGTAATGAATAAATGATTTTAAATTTTAAGCATTCTTATCGATATATTTATATATTAAGAAATATACAATTATTATTATAAAAATTTGAGGTGTTAAATATGGAATTACCAATCGCTCCTATCGGAAGAATATTAAAAAATAATGGTGCTGAAAGAGTGGCTGATGCAGCTAAAGCTGAATTAGCTGAAGCAATCGAAGAATACGGAAACGAAATTGCTCAAAAAGCAGTTAACTTCGCACGCCACGCAGGTAGAAAAACTGTAAAAGCTGAAGACATTAAATTAGCGATCAAATAATTTTGCTGACTTGATATTTTCACTTTAAAGAATCAGATTTAAGTATTCTCTTTTGTCTTTTTCTTATTGTCTTTATACGAACTCTTTTTTTATTTTTTTAGTATTCGGAAATTATTCCCATTTTCTAAAAATGGAATATTTTTCCTTTTTTGAAGCTATTTTTCTAATAACATTTATATACTATAATTAATATATTATACTATGTCTAGTTCTCTAGAATTTATTTCATTAATACTAAATTGAAAAATTTTATATTATTAGCTGATTTTACTTAAACTAATAATATTCATTGAAAATATTAAACTGGAATAAAAACTTTTTACTTTTATTTCAGGCTTTATTATTTAGTGATATGGATATAATATTTAGAGTTATAGATTAAAACTTAAATCTGTAATTATAATTGAATATTTTGCAGCTTATCCGCTGACTTTTTATCATGATATTATAATAAGATTTCAATAGATTTAATCTTATATATCATTTTTAAAAAGTTTTTTTTATAGTCAATAAATATTTGAATTATTTCAATTGATTATAATCTATTTCAATATTTGATTATTTTGCTGATTTTTATAGTGATTATTTTGCCGATGGATGGCAAAAGCCAGATGAAAAAGGAGGTAAATTATATGGCAAACATTTATGTAAAATTTGACACACCTGAAGAAATCGCTAACAAAGCAGAAGAAGCTTTAGAAGTAGCACAAAATACTGGTAAAGTAGCAAAAGGAACTAACGAAGTAACCAAATTCATCGAAAGAGGAAACGCAGCTTTAGTCGTTATCGCTGAAGATGTGGATCCTGCTGAAATCGTTGCTCACATTCCTGTTCTCGCTGAAGAAAAAGAAATTCCTTACGTATACTTAGCTACCAAAGACAAAGTTGGTGCAGCTGCTGGTTTAAGTGTTGGAACTGCTTCCGCTTGTATTGTAGATGCTGGAGATGCTGCTGACTTAGTAGCAGAAGTTGTTGAAAAAGTTGCAGAACTTAAAGAATAAGTATTGCGCCTTAGAAGATTAGATTATCTTCACTATAACTTATAGGTGATAATATGGAAGAAGGAAGTCCAGCAGAAGTTATTGAAGTTCTAAACAGAACTGGTATGACTGGAGAGATCATGCAAGTAAAATGCAGAATTCTCGATGGAAGAGACAAAGGAAGAATTTTAACAAGAAATATCATGGGCCCTGTACGTGAAGGCGATATTTTAATGTTACTCGACACAATCAGAGAAGCTAAGGAGATTAGAACTCCTTAATAACCTTGGGTTATTAGGCTTATCTATTTAAAGAAGGTGTTTTAACATGAGAACTTGTTCATTCTGTGGTAAAGAAATAGAAGAGGGTACCGGTAAGATGTACGTAAAGAAAGATGGTTCCATCTATTTCTTCTGTAGTAGTAAATGTGAAAAGAATATGATTAAGCTTGGCAGAGTTCCAAGAAAAGTAAAATGGGTTAAACAATGATTGAAAGAAGCTTTGTTATGATGAAACCTGATGCGGTATCTAGACGTTTAATGGGTCAAGTATTAAGCCGTTTTGAAGCTAAAGGCCTCAAGATTGTCGCTATGAAATTAAGACAAATCGATGTGGACTTAGCAAAGGAACATTACGGAGAACACGCTGAAAAACCATTCTTCAACGGTTTAGTGGAATACATCACTTCCGCTCCAGCTTTAACCATGGTTATTGAAGGAGATGATGCTATTTCCGTAATCAGAAAAATGGTAGGAGCAACCAATCCTAAGGAAGCAGATGTAGGAACCATTAGAGGAGATTTCGGTATGGACACTGGAAGAAACATCATCCACGCATCCGACGCACCTGAATCTGCAAAAAGAGAAATTGCTTTGTTCTTCGACGAAGACGAAATTTGCGATTATTCTATGTCTGATAACGCTTGGATTTACGAATAGACTCGTTACTGTCTATAATCGTTAGCTATGTTTAGCTTTATTTGAATTAAAATTATTATTGTTTAGATTTATTGAATTATTAAATTGTGAGTTGTGTACTCACTGATTATTTGTAGAATTATTAAATTGTGAGTGGAGTGAATATGAAGATTAGATCCCCAATTGTATCTGTTTTAGGTCATGTAGACCATGGTAAGACCACATTATTGGATTATATCAGAGGAAGTACTGTAGCTGATAGGGAAGCCGGTGGAATTACCCAACATATCGGTGCTACTGAAATCCCAATCGATACAATAAATGAAATTTGCGGCGATTTTATAGCAAGGTTATCAATCAAGGATACAATTCCAGGATTATTTTTTGTAGATACTCCAGGGCATGCTGCATTCACATCACTTCGTAAGCGTGGTGGAGCCTTAGCGGATTTGGCTATTCTGATTGTCGACATCAATGAAGGCTTCAAGCCTCAGACCTATGAGGCAATCAATATCCTGAAGATGTATAAGACTCCATTCATTGTTGTGGCAAACAAGATCGACAGGATCTTCGGATGGGACATTCATGAAGGGGCTTCCTTTATGGAAAGTTTCAGACAGCAAGCTCCAAGAGTGCAGACCGACTTGGATTTGAAGGTCTATGAGCTCATTGGAAAATTGCATGAGGAAGGATTCCAATCTGAAAGGTTTGACAGAGTGACTGATTTTGCAAGCCAGATTACAATCATTCCAATCTGTGCGAAATCCGGTGAAGGTATCATTGAGCTCATTGCCATGTTGCTTGGTCTTGCTCAGGAATACCTGACAGAACAGCTTGAAATCCATGAGGATGCACCCGCCAAGGGAACCGTCTTGGAAGTCAAGGAAGAGACTGGTCTTGGAGTCACTGTTGACAGCATCATCTATGATGGTGTGCTTCGTGATGGTGATGAAATCGCATTGATGGACTCAAACAATGTTGTTAAGACCAAAATCAGATCTATCCTAAGGCCTCTTCCTCTAGAAGAGATGAGGGATTCCAAGAAGAAATTCAAGAAGGTCGATGAGGTTGTTGCCGCAGCAGGTATCAAGATAGCCGCTCCAAATCTTGATGATGTCGTTTCAGGTTCCCCTCTTAGGGTATTGAACGAGGATGAGGATGTTGAAGCGGAATTGATGCAGGAATTGGAGGACATCACTGTCGATACTGATGATGAAGGACTCTTCGTTAAGGCAGACACTTTAGGTTCACTTGAAGCGGTTGTTCATTTGCTTAAGGAAATGGACATTCCAATCAGATCTGCAGAAATCGGTGATGTGAACAAGAGGGATGTGATTGACGCATCCATTGCAAAGGATGAGAACATCGAGCATGGTGTAATCATTGCATTCAATGTGAAAGTGCATCCTAAGGCCCTTGACGATTTGAATAATTCAGGTGTCAAGCTCTTCCAGGGTGATGTGATATATCAGATCACCGAAGATTATGAAGCTTGGGTTCTAGAGAGAAAAGAGGCTCAGAAAAAGCAATGGCTTGATGCAATCATCAAACCGGCCAAGTTCATGATCCTTCCGAAATTGATATTCAGGCAAAGCAAACCTGCCATTTGCGGTATTGAAGTTGAAGCCGGAACCGTTAAGCAAGGTTATGCCTTAATGAATGCAAATGGGGATTATGTAGGCACCATTGCCAGTATGGAAGATAAGGGTGAGACATTGACTGCAATTTCCAGAGGTCAAAGGGTTGCCATGGCGATAAATGATGCTGTGGCAGGCAAGGACTTTGAGGAAGGGGACACATTATATGTGGACATTCCTGAAAAGCATTATAAGATCCTGGAAAGGGAGTTTAAGGACAAATTGAATGAGGACGAATTCTTAGCCCTTGATGAAATCCTTGAGATAAAACGCAGAAAGGATAAGGATTGGGGTAAATTCGGTCTTTTCGAATATTAATTGTTCATAAATGATTGATTAAACAATAATAAGTTATGATTTCATAATTATTTCACATATTCAAGATTATAGAATAAATCTAGAGATTAGGGAAATTAAATTCCGAAAAACGAAAGGAGGAATTTTATTGGCATTTAAAATTGTTGTATCTGAAAAAGAATTAAGTTATCAATTGGAAGTTGATAATGCAAAACAATTAAACGGTTTAAAAATCGGAGAGGAATTCGATGGTCAAATCGTTGGTTTAGATGGCTACACTTTAAAGATCACTGGTGGTAGTGACAAAAACGGATTCGCTATGAAAAAGGACGTCGATGGTCCTAGAAGAATCAAAAGTCTTTTAACCGGTGGAGTAGGCTACAGACCTAAAGGTGATGGTGTTAAAAGGAGAAAAACCGTAAGAGGAAACACTATCTCTGAAGACATTGTTTTGATCAATACCATTGTTACCAAAGCAGGTAGCAAATCCATATCTGATATCTTAAATCCTGAAGAAGAGGAAGCAGAAGAATAATCAGATAACAAAATGATTTTGAAATTTATAATGAAATTTATTTTCATTATTATTTTTCATTATTATTTTTCATTATTCATTGGAATTCATTTAGAATTTGTTTGGATTTTTAATTATAAATTTATATTATATTTTATTATTTCAATTTAAAGCATTAAATCATGTTTATATTAATATTGAATTATAAATATGATTTCAATTTAAAAAACAAGCATTATTCATACGTATAATTCAATATTAATTATAAATTTCATTCATTCGAATTTATACTTAATATTAATTAATAATCATTTATGTTTATTATTCAATTCAAATTATTTACTTAAAAAAATTAAAGGTGTAATCTGTGAAAGTACAATCTGATGTTAACATAGGACTTGTGGGCCATGTCGATCACGGAAAAACAACACTTACCAAAGCATTATCTGGTGTATGGACTGATACTCACAGTGAGGAAACAAAAAGAGGTATCTCAATCCGTTTAGGATATGCAGACATTGAATTTAGAAAATGTCCTAAATGTGAAGAGCCTTTATGTTACACTACCAAGGATGTCTGTGAACATTGCGGAAGTGAAACTGAAGTAATTAGAAAGGTATCATTTGTGGATGCTCCAGGACACGAGACCTTGATGGCAACAATGCTGTCCGGTGCAGCCATTATGGATGGTGCAGTTTTGGTTATTGCAGCTAACGAGGAATGTCCACAGCCACAAACCAAAGAGCACTTGATGGCACTTGACGTCATCGGTGTTAAGGATGTAGTTGTAGTTCAGAATAAAGTGGATATCGTTCCTAGAGAAAGGGCTGTCGAGAGCTACAAGGAGATCAAGGAATTCGTAAAGGGCACCTGTGCTGAAGATGCTCCAATCATTCCAGTTTCCGCTCAGCAAGGAGCAAATATCGATATTCTAATCAAAGCAATAAATGATGTTATCGTCACACCGGAAAAGGAACTTGACAAACCTGCCAGAATGCATGTGGCAAGGTCTTTTGATATCAACAAGCCTGGTTCCCATCCTAAGAAGATCAAGGGTGGAGTAATCGGCGGAAGCTTAGTTCAAGGTACCCTTAAATTAGGGGACATCATTGAAATCCGGCCTGGAATCAATATCAAGGAAAGCAAGCAGAACAAATGGATCAGCTTGACTTCTGAAATCATTGGCCTTGAAGCTGGCGGAGAGGCTGTTGAAGAGGTAGGTCCTGGAGGACTTATCGGTGTTGCTACCAAATTGGACCCTGCACTCACCAAGGCAGATTCATTATCCGGTTCCGTCGCTGGTGCTGAAGGCACTTTGCCTGAAGTATTGCATAGCTTTGACATGAAAACCGAGCTTTTGGACCGTGTTGTAGGAACTAAGGATGAAAGAAAAGTGGATCCGATTAAAATCAAAGAGCCTTTAATGATTAACTGTGGTACAACCACCACCATTGGTGTCGTTACCAAGGTTAAGAAAAACGTAAGTGTCGCCTTGAAATTGCCTGTATGTGCAGATAAGGGAGACAGAGTCGCTTTATCCCGTAGGGTAGGTGCACGTTGGAGATTGATTGGATTTGGTATTATCCAATGATTTCAAAACTTTGATTATTGGACTTTTCCAAGATTGGTTCTATTAATTATTGTTAACGTGATAACATGGAATCTGGAGATAAAAGAGAGGTATTCATTGATACTAACTTTTTCATGATTCCTTTTCAATTCAATGTGGATATTCTTGAGGAATTCAAAAGGATTCTGCCTAATTATAAGTTGGTAACAACTGATTTTGTCATCAATGAGCTAAAAGGGCTTAAGAATAACAGCAAAGGCAAGGTCAGGATGGCTGCAGGATTAGGCTTGAGAATCGCACAGTCCGATGATATTGAAATTAGGAACATTCCTTTAGAAGATGGTGAATCAGTGGATGACGCATTGATTAGAGTGTCCAATGTATTGGCGACAAATGATGCCAACTTAAGAAAGAAGGCCAAAAAGGAAGGAATCCCAGTGGTCATCCTAAGGCAAAGGAAATATCTGGCGGTTGAAGGTTATCTGGCTTAACGCTTGGTTTATTGTTAATTGTATTTTAATTAACTTTAAATAGTTTTATTATTATATTCTTAATTGATATTCATATTTACTAAAAAAAATTATTAAAAGCATTTAAAAATTAGATTTATTACAAATTATTTAAAATTTAAATTTCACTTAAAAACGAGGGATTATTTTGTATTACATGACAACTATTGAGGGAACTGTAAGAATTCCACCTTACAGATTTGACGAACCTCTTGAAGATGTAGCTATTGAAACTTTAAATGAAGAGTACATCGGTCAGCTTGACAAGAACTTAGGTTTGATGATCGGTGCTTTCAGCATTGAGGAAATCGGTGAAGGAGTGCTCATTATGGGAGATGGCGCTGCTTATCACAATGTCGTATTCAATGCGGTTTTCTTCAAGCCTGAACAGCAGGAAATTGTTGAAGGTGAAGTGACTGACATTACCGAATTCGGTGCATTTGTAAGAATCGGACCTATGGAAGGTCTTGTCCATGTGTCCCAAGTGACTGATGACTACATTAATTACGATCCTAAGAATGCATCCCTTTTAGGAAACGAATCCAAAAAGGTCTTGACTGAAGGAGACAGGATCAGAGCAAGAATAGTTACCTTAAGTCTTAAGGGCAAATCCATTAAGGAATCCAAAATCGGCCTTACAATGAGACAGCCTAACTTAGGTAAATTCGAATGGATCCGTGCGGAAAAGAACAAGGCAGCAGAAAAAGCCATGGCTAAGGTGGAAGAATAATGGTATTGAAAGCTTGTACACACTGCAGTTTGCTCACTGAAAAGGAACAATGCCCTGAATGCAAAAACCCTACTTCCTCCAATTGGAGCGGGCTTTTGATTGTGACCAATCCTGAAGAGTCTGATGTGGCTCGTGAATTGGGAATCACCAAAGCTGGCGAGTACGCATTAAGAGTAAGATAGAATTATTTCTCACTTTTCTATTTTTTTCTATTTTATCTATTTTTTCTTATTTTTTCATTTTATTAATCAATTTATTCTTTTTTTAAACTAATTCTATGCCAAACTTTATATATCTTGAATTAGATAAATAATAAAGTATAATAATTATTTTACTATATATTTTACTAATTTTTATTAGAATATTTAATTAAAATATTATTATTTGAGATTTATTGACAGAGGTTAAAACTTGTTTAAATTAAATGAAGATTTAATTGGTGAATTCAAAAAGCCATTAGGTGAATTGTATGCTGATTTTGAAGATGCAATTCCTATGATTAAAGAAGCTGATTTCTTAATCTCTGTTGGTGATCAGACAACTAAAAATCTTCTTGATAACGATTTGGTTCCTGATTTGGGAATCATAGACAATCGTATTCAACGTAAAGATCATGATTATGATATCATTCGTACAGAAAACATTCTGAATGCAGACAATCCTGCAGGTACAATTACTGAAAATCTATGGGAAACCATAGAGCAAGCTATTTCCTTGACTTTAGAAGATAGTGAAAATCGTATCATTGTAGTTAAGGGGGAAGAGGATCTTGCAGTTCTTCCATGCCTATTGATTGCGCCTGAAGATGCTGTCATATTATATGGCCAGCCTAATGAGGGAGTGGTCTTTGTGAATGTTTCTGAAGGAAAGGACAAAGCTACTAAACTTATGACTTATTTCATAAAAATAGTTTAAGTAAGATAGTTTTGCAATTCATATTAAATTTTGTTTAATTAAATTAAATTCAAAACCGAAAAAGAGGTTTTATAATGGAAATTGAAATTTTTGAAAAGAAAGAAAACGTTTTATTCGATAGAACTGAAGTTAAATTTTATGTTTCATACGAAGGAGAACCAACTCCTGCACTTTTAGATGTCAAAAGCAAATTAGTCGCTTTACTTGACACCAAAAAGGAATGCATTGTTGTAGACAACATCCAACCAAAATACGGTGAACCTAAAGCTGAAGGTTATGCTAAGGTATATGGCAGAGAATCATCTTTATTAGATGTGGAAAAAGCAAGTGTCATTGAAAAGAACAAAGAACCAGAACCTCCTGCTGAAGAAGAAGATGAAGCGGAAGAATAGATGGAATGACTTAGGAGGAGATTGATATGCCTGATAAAAAAGATTTATATACTGTAGAAGGAGACAAGATCGTAAGGAAAAATCCTTTCTGCCCTCGTTGCGGTGAAGGTGTATTCATGGCTGACCACGGTGACAGATTCGCTTGTGGTAAATGCGGATACACTGAAATGAAAGCTAAAGAATAGATTTATTCTTTAATTTTCTCTTTTTTTATTTATTTTTACTTTAACTTTATTTTAAACTATTTTTTACTAATTTTTACCTATTTCTTTAACAAATTTTTCTATTTTTTAGATATTTATATAAATTATTAAGAATAAAATTTAATAATATATAACTAATTAAATGAATTGTTTTAAAAATTATTAGATTACTTATTAAAATTTATTCGAGTTGATATCATTGAAAATTAGAACTGGAAGACTTGAAAAGGAAATGACCGATGAAGCTGCAGTATACACCTCTTCATTGGAATTCGACAGATTTATCTTTGATGCAGACATTCAATGCAATTACGCTCATACCTCAATGCTTAAGGCTCAAGGGATCATTGATGGGGAAATAGCAGATAAGATTCTTGATGCATTGGACAAGCTTGAGGGTGAAGGCTTTGACGCACTTGAATTCGACCATTCAGTTGAAGACGTCCATATGGCTGTAGAAAACTATGTGACCAAGCTTGTTGGTCCTGAAGCGGGATTCATGCACACTGCAAAGAGCAGAAACGATCAGGTGGCTACTGACATTAGATTGCTGCTCAGAGACAGAATCACAGAAATCCAAATAGCAATCCTTGAATTCATTGAAGGAATCCTTGAACTTGCAAGGGAACATAAGGAAACTGTCATGATCGGTTACACTCACTTGCAGCATGCCCAACCTGTAACATTGGCCCATCACCTGATGGCACATGCACAAGCCTTGAAAAGGGATTACCAAAGATTGGACGATACCTATAAGAGAGTCAATCTAAACCCGTTAGGTTCAGCTGCAATGGCAACTACAAGTTTTCCAATTGACAGGGAGCTCACAACTCAACTTTTAGGATTTGACGATTATCTTGAAAACTCCATGGATGGTGTATCTTCAAGAGACCACATTGCAGAGACTGTATTTGACCTCAGTGCGCTTTGCACAACCTTGTCAAAGATATGTGAGGAACTGGTTCTCTGGAGCACTTATGAGTTCGGAATAGTCTCAATGGCTGACGAATACTCATCAACCTCATCTATCATGCCTCAAAAGAAGAATCCAGATGTTGCAGAGGTTGCAAGGTCCAAATGTGCAATTGTGAATGGTGAACTTATTACTATCCTAACAATATTGAAAGCCATTCCATACACCTACAACAGAGACTTACAGGAGATCACCCCTCACTTATGGAATGCTTGTGATGTGGCCTATGATACCTTAAAAATAGTAAATCATATGCTCCTAACAGTAACCTTCAACACTGAAAGATGTCTGGAGCTTGCAGGTGCTAACTTCGCTACAGCTACCGATTTGGCTGACATCATGGTAAGGGAAAGAAAGATACCATTCAGGACAGCCCATAAGATTGTAGGCAGAATAGTGAATGAAGCTGTTGCAGAAGGACTAAATCCAAGTGAAATAGATGGTGCATATGTGGACAATGTGGCAGAAGAGCTTGGATTTGAAAAATTAGATCTTGATGATGAATTGATTCACAATGCATTGAATCCGATTGAAAACGTTAAGATCAGAAACGTTCCTGGAGGACCTTCACCTGAGATGGTTCAATTGGCAATTGACAATATGAACATATTTTTAGACAATGAATTTGAAAAACAGGGAATCTGATTGTTTTTCATTTTATTCATTTTATTTTTTTAAATATTTTTATAACTATTGTTAAAATCAAGCAAGATTAATTATTAAAATAATCTATTTATTTAACTTATTATTGGTGTTAGAATGGTTTATGATAAGACAGCTCTTCTAAATCATATTAATCGAATCAGAGAAGAAATAGGTCATGAAAAGGTTAATATAGACATTAAGGATGTTCTTTTTGATAAGGAAGATAATGAGATGTGGATAATCACCAATGACCGTCCGGACAAATCAGCAATCATCGGAAAGGGAGGATGGGTTGTTGGAAGGCTTAGAGAAGAGCTAGAAATAAATAGCATTCATGTTGAAAGTTACAGCGATTTCCTCCAAAAGGAATATAGGATGGAGCTTTCATTGAATAAGCTTAATTCATTCGTAAAGGAGAATTTCAATGAGATTGATGTTGAGGATAAATTGAATTATGGCTCCTTTTTAGCATTGAATAATCTAATAGATATTTTAAAGATAAAATTGGACAATTTGTATTCCTTCAATTTCCATAAATACTTCAAGGATTTGGATGAAAGCCCATATGATTACTTTGAATCAGAAAGGCCAGTGGCCATTGTGGCATTGTCCGGTGGAACAGACAGCAGCTTTTCACTTATCTTGGCAAAGAGATTGGGATTCAATCCGATAGCAATTACAGTAGACCCTGGAACAATTGTCCTGCCAAACCAATTCAGATATAATATTGACAAATTGGTAAGCGATTTGGATGTTCCCCATGAGTATATTGAAGTGGATTATACAGAATTGGTTGAAGAGTCATTCACTGGCAGATTCCACCCTTGCGGCAGATGTTCGAAAATCATTGAAGAGACTGTATATAAGTATGCTATAGAAAATGATGTTCCTATTGTAATCTTTGGTGATATGTTGGCTACTGGAAGTCAATGCATAACCGAACAATTTATAGATTTGGATAATGATTTCCAGAATATTGATGAAAACAATGAAAATGAGATAAGTAATGTAGATAAGGAGATTGAAAAAAATAAGATTATTAGACTCAACTTACCTGCTGCATTATCCGTATCAAAATTAGAGAACAAATCATTGACTAGCCATTATAATTTAAGCAAGTTTAAAGGATTCGGATGTCCTTTGTTGTATGAAGTTCATAAGAAGTTTCCTCATATGAAAAAGTACTCAATTCAGAGAATTTTAAGGGAAACCCGTTCAGGTGTATTGGAACCTGGTGAGGCATTGGACTTGATTTGGAGTTTCTATAAGACTGATTAAATAGATTTATAAGGAAAAACTTTTTCTGATTAAAAAAAATTATGATTAAAGAAAATAATTAAAAAATATTTTGGTGATATGATGAAAAGAAATGTATGTCCTCGTTGCGGTTCAAGCAATGTCGATTGGATAATTCCTCAGGTCTGGTCAAAATGGGAATGTAAGGATTGCTCTTATACCGGCCCGATAATTGAGGCTGATGATGATTTGATTGCAGAAATCAAGGCCGATTGGGAAGAGAATAAGGAAAAGTACCTTGAAGAGGAGAACATCCGTGCTCAACAGATCATGTCCGGTGAAGATGAAATACTGGATGAAGAGATGGAAATCGAAGAGGAAGATGAACTCACTGAAGAGGAATTGGATAGGAAATTAAGGGAATTGAATCTATAATATCCTTAAAAAGTTTCATTTTAATATAATTTATAATATTTTAAAAAAATTTTCATCTAAATCAATATATTTTATATACTTTATTAAACATACTATAATTTGAATATATAGATTGTAAGAATTTTAAGTTCATTTAACTTTTCAAAAAGAGGTGATATTATGCCTAGTTTTTTAAATTTACGTGGAAACGGTAATGACTCTAAAGACCCTAGATTAATCAGGGAAGGAATCAAATTAGGAGTTAATTATAAAAGATTTAGTAAGGAGCCTGTATTAGGCAAAAACATCTTGCTAAGATCAAATACTGTCATTTACAATGATGTGATCATTGGGGACGACTTTAAAACTGGACATAATGTTGTTGTAAGAGATCATACTAAAATCGGAAATGATGTATTGATAGGCACTAACACTGTCATTGAAGGTGGATGTGAGATTGGAAACAATGTAAGCATCCAATCCAATGTGTACATTCCAAGAAACAGTATAATAGAGGATAATGTCTTCATTGGCCCTTGTGCCTGCTTTACCAATGACAGATATCCTGTCAGAGTTGAATATGACTTGAAAGGTCCGCAGCTTAGAAAAGGATGTTCCGTTGGTGGAAATACAACATTCCTTTCAAACATTGAAGTTGGTGAAGGAGCTATTGTAGCTGCAGGAGCTGTTGTAACTCGTAGCGTTCCTCCTTATTACTTGGCTATCGGTACTCCGGCTAAGATCAAGCCATTGCCTACTTCACTTAGAGTTCCAAACATGATTTAAGTTTGGAATTTTACTTTTTTTATTTTATTTTA
>NZ_JAFQQZ010000036.1 GCF_017410345.1 Methanobrevibacter sp. | reverse complement strand
TATTTTTTATTTTTTTAAACTTATTTTAACATTAAACTATTCTTTTTTTACTAATTTTAATAGCTATTTACAATTATTTTTTATAAAGATTAAGGTTAAATCATGATTCACAATATTAGATATCGTGTCTTCATCTATGAAAATGAGGACAGGGATGAGATTTTGGAAGCTCTTTTGAATATCCTTCCCACTGCAGAGCCTGAAGTGGAAGAGGCAGAGGGACTTCTAGAGGAAAAGATGCTTATTTTAACTGGAACCATTTCTAAAAAAAGGGAAACCAAAGATTTCCTGGACAGCCTTATTGAATCCATTGGAGAAGATCAATTGGTTAAATTATACAATGATTTGGATAGGAAGATGGATGAAAAGGGAAATTTGTTCTTGAGATTATCCAAGGAAAAGGCTGCGGAAGAAGAGTGGGAGATTCTTGATGGAGGAGACAGCATTCATTTAAAGATTAAAATAGCTGCATATCCTGCCAAGAAGGAAGTTGCTATAAATAAGATTTCAGAAATTTTCCCTGATGAAATCAGGAATGCTTAAAATATTAAATCTTTTTAGTTTTATATATTAAAACTATTTAAAATACTTTTAATAAATAATTATATAATCAATTGATTCATAATCAATTATTTGTCTTTTTTAAAAAAATTAATTAAGGTAATCAAATGAAATTTTATGACTTGAATCTAAGAGGACAGGATTTTGAAAATGATTTGGCTTTAGTTAACGAAGCCAATAAATTCGGTTGGGATTATCTTAATTTAAACTATTCTCCTGATAATTTTGACAATGCTATTCAGTATAAAGACGAATTATCTGATGAATTATCAAAGATGGACTTCAATCAAACCTATAGAAACAAAAAGACTAATTTTGAACATGCAGAAATTTCTATGGGAATCAATATATTGAATGCCAATTCCAATGAAATCAGAAAGATAATCAATAAATATCGCAATAAATCTAATTACATCAGCTGTTTAGGTGGAGACTTAAAAATCAATCGCAGTGTCTGTGAAAACCATAGAATCGATGTCTTATCAAGACCTTATTATAAGAGAAGAGATTCCGGTATGAATCATGTATTGGCAAAGGAAGCCGTTAAAAACAATGTGGCTATTGAATTGTGCTTTAGAGACATCTTGAACAATCATCGCAGATACAGAGCCAATGTCATAGCCAGTTTCAAGGAAATATTGATGTTCCATCGCAAGTTCAATTTCCCATTGATCCTTACAACCGATTCCAAATCAATTTATGATATTCGCTCTACAAGGGACATTGTGGCATTCTTCAGATCAATTGGATTCACTGATGAAGAGATTTACAATGGATTTTATTACTATCCTAAACAAATCATTGATTTCAATAAGGAAAGGAAGGACATGATAATCAAAGGCGTAAAGGTCATAAGCAGTGATGATTTTACAGATACTTATGATAATCTGGAAAGCGATTTGGAAGAATTCAAGCCTTTAGATGAGGAATTTGTTGATGTAATTGATAATGAGTTTGATGATGAATTTATAGATGAAGCTGAGTATGAAAATGCTGAATTTGATATAGAGGAGGATGAATTATGAAACTGAAGGTACTTCCTCCAACACTTAGAAAGAATCATCATTACCTTATTCTTGACATCAAGTCAGAAGTGGAATTGTCCCTGGAGGAGATGCTTCCTATATGCTGGGATGCATGCATCAGATATTGGGGAGAGAACCATTCAAGCAACTTTGACTTATGGATCATGAGACACTATCTTATTGAAGAAAGCACTCAAAATGATGAACCTATCTTCAATTACAAGACCGTATTGAGATGTGGAAGATCTTATGAAAATGATGTCCGTGTTGCACTTTCCACTTTAACAAGACAGAATAAGAAAAGAATAGCCATCAATACGATTGGAGTTTCAGGAACAATCAAATCAGGAATTTCAAAGTTCATTGAAGAGAAATAATGTGCTCAATTTCTTTTTTTTTTAAAATCATGAACTTGCTTTTTTTATTTTTCTATTTTTCATAATCTTAATTATCTATTTTTTCAATCTCATTTTCACTTTTCTTATTAGTTTTTATATAAAATAATTTAAAAACATTTATAAATAACTTTATTATAATATATTATTGACAGAAATATCAATAAAATACATATTACCAAATAACAGAATGTTTGGTTTATTTTTTAAGATTAATTTAAATTTGTTTAAAAGGAATTTGCAGTTAAAATTTTAGTTTTCTTTTTATGACTGCAATTTCGAAATAAGAAAGAAGATGAAATAAGTTGAATGATGCATAAATAATACATAATCTAAAATTCCAAGGATTTATTTTATTTATCATTTGATTAAAAGCTTAATTATTGTTGCATATACTGGATGAATTTGATTGATTTTAAAATAAATATGTAGTTTATTAAGTAATTTGTTTATGAAATTTATAAATGTTGAATGAAATTTTAAAGATAGGTGATATTAAATGCAACCTTTACAACAACAAAACGCTGGCTATGACAGAGCAATTACTGTATTTAGCCCAGATGGAAGACTTTTCCAAGTAGAATATGCAAGAGAAGCTGTAAAAAGAGGAACCACTTCCTTAGGTCTTAAATCCAAGGAAGGTGTAGTTCTCATTGTAGACAAAAGAACCGTCAGCAGATTGGTTGAAGCAAAATCCATTGAAAAGATATTCCAAATCGACAATCACATCGGTGCTGCTACCTCCGGTCTTGTCGCTGATGCAAGGGCATTGATAGAAAGAGCACGTATCGAATCTCAAATTAACAGAATAACCTATAATGAACCTATTCTTGTTGGAGGTTTAGCTAAAAAGATCTGTGACATGAAACAAATGTACACTCAAAATGGTGGTGTAAGGCCTTTCGGTTCAGCGCTCATCATTGGTGGAGTGAATGGTGAAGAAGTCAAATTGTTCGAAACAGACCCAAGTGGAGCTTTGATTGAATACAAGGCAACTGCTATTGGATCTGGTGTACAGGCAGCTATGGATGTCTTTGAAGAAAGATATGAAGATGATATAAGCTTGGAAGATGCAATCAGCTTAGGCTTGGATGCACTTTACGAAGCTACCGAAGGCAGAACCACTGCACAAAGCGTTGAAATAGCTGTCATTGAGGTGGACACTCAAAGCTACAGAAAATTGTCTGATGATGAAGTGTCCGAGTATGTCGAAGCTCTTCTTGAGAGAAACGCTGAAGAAGAGGAAGAGGAACCTGAAGAGGAAGAGGAAAAAGTCGAAGAGGAACCTGAAGAGGAAACCGACGAATCCGAAGCTTCTGAAGAGTCTTCTGAAGAAGAAGCAGATGAAAATGGTACTGAAGAGAGTGATGGTGAAGAAAGTTCTGAAGAATGAGACTGTTAGAAAAACTGCAAAGTTTGGAGTAAAGTTGATTCTTACAGACAAATTCTTGAAAGATCATAAGCATTTGAGAAGAATTGTGAATCTGATTTAATGGATTTAATTATTATAATTCTTTAAATCTTAATGAATGATGATTCTTATTCATTCAAATTCTTCTTGAATCATATTTTTTAATTTTAGAGTTCAAATGAACTCTATTTCATTCTTACATTTTTATTAATGTATACAAGTTTGTTTTGCATTTTTTGTTTTTTAAAATGCATTAAATGTCAAATTAATTGGTTTTTGGTGAGTAAGCATGGTAAATATAGATGATGCTATTATTGCAAGATTAGAATCTTTTGGAGAAAAATTTGAAATTTTAGTTGATCCTGATTTAGCTGCAGACTTTAGAAATCCAGACAATGAAAAGGAAATTGATATTGAAGACATTCTAGCTGTTGAAGAGATATTCAAGGATTCCAAAAAGGGAGATAAGGCTTCTGACGAATCCATGAATAAGGTATTTGAAACTACAGATGTCTTGGAAGTGGCTAGCCAAATTCTTAAAAAAGGAAATATTCAATTGACTGCTGAGCAAAGAAGGCAAATGCAAGAGGACAAGAGAAGACAGGTCATTGCAAAAATTGCCAGAGAAGGCATTAATCCTCAAAACGGCCTTCCACATCCTGCTCAAAGAATTGAAAATGCCATGAATGAGGCTAAAGTCAAGGTTGATGCGTTCAAATCAGTTGATGAACAGGTTCAAATAACTTTAAAAGCAATTAAAGTTTTAATCCCAATTAAATTTGAAAAAGTTAAAATGGCTGTTAGATTGCCAAGCACAGCAGCAGGAAATGCTTATTCTGCAATTCGCCCATTCGGACAGATTATAAATGAAGAATGGCAGCAAGACGGATCTTGGATTGGAATTGTGGAAATGCCGGGTGGTCTTCAAGATAATTTTAATCATAAAATGGCTTCTATCTCAGGAGGAGAAGCTGAAACTAAATTAATAAAATAATTCTATAAAATGATTCATTGGCAAATGAAGGCCTGTGGATCTTAATTTGATTAGAGAATAAGAGACTAATTGGATTAATTTATAGGTGCTTTAATTTAGGTGTGTAGTTGAATTTAATATACTCTTATGGGAAGTATATATATGATATATGTGAATGAAAAAGATTTAGTTGTTCCTGGAGAATTATTAGCAGAGGATGATTATTATCCGGGAAGAGGAACCTTCGAAGATGATGGAAAGATTTGTTCCAAACTCTTGGGATTGGTTTCCTTAAGAAATAAGAAAATTAGTGTAATTCCTTTAAAAAGTAAATATCTTCCTAAAAAAGGAGATGTGGTTATCGGTAAAATCGATGATGTCAGATTTTCAATGTGGGGAGTTGACATAAACTCACCATACTCCGGTATATTGCCTGCATCTGAAGTTTTCGGAAGAGAGAAAAAGGAATTAAGTAGAGTATTTGATATCGGGGATGTTCTTTTCTTAAGAATCGTCGATGTCGATGAAGTTAAAAAGGTTAAATTAGGATTGAAAGGCCGTGGAATGGGCAAGTTCAAAGGTGGAGTCATTGTAGACATCGCTCCTACCAAAGTCCCTCGTTTAATCGGTAAGAAAGGTTCCATGATCAACATGATCAAGGATAAGACTGGCTGTAAGATTGTAGTCGGTCAGAATGGTCTTGTTTGGGTAAAAGGTAATGAAGACATGGAACAAATCGTTAAAAACATTATCAAGTTAATCGAAAGGGAAGCTCATACTTCCGGTTTAACCGATAGAATTAAAAACAAGCTTTGTCTACTTATCGATGGCGAATTGCCTCCAGAAGAGGAAGTTGTTGAAGAAGTTGAAGAAGCGGATGACTTTGAAGAGGATTCATTCGAGGAAGGCTTGAAAAAACCTGAACTTCAAGATTTCAGAGATGAGGTTGAAAAGGAATTGGCTGAAGAAGGATTCGAAGATTTCGATGAGGAAGAAGAATTAGACGATTCCGAAGATGATGAATTCGATGAAGATGATGTGGAAGACTTCAATGACGAATCTGAAGATTACGAAGATATCGATGAAGATGATTTAGAAGATGAGGATTCTGAAGAAGATGATGAATTGGAAGATTCTGAAGATGAAATTGAAGACTTTGAAGACGATATCTCCGATGAAGAATTGGAAGATGTAATCTCTGATGCCATTTCTGAAGAAGAAGATGAAATTGTTGATGAATCTGTAGAGGAAGAAGATTCTGAAGAAGCTCCTGAAGATGAAGAAGATTTAGAGGATGAGGATTCTGAAGAGGAAACTGTTGAAGAAACTTCTGAAGATGTTGCAGATTTAGAGGATTCTGAAGAGGAAATTGTTGATGAATCTGTAGAGGAAGAAGATTCTGAAGAAGCTCCTGAAGAGGAAGTTGAAGAAGATGTCTCCAAAGAAGATTCTGAAGATGATTCAAAAGAAGAAAAATCCAAAAAACCTAACTTTATTGATACTTATGAATTTATCAATGAACAAAAAAAGAATAATAAATCTTCTTTTGATTTAAGTCGTGCAGATAATTCTAAATCTCCTACTTTAAACATTTCACAAGGAAGAGGTATTTAAGCTGTTGAATTAAAAAATTAAAATTATTGTTATTATGAATGTGATTTTGAAGAGGTGTTTTTTATTATCTCAAATGACAAAGAATTAAGAGCTGATGGAAGAGCTTATGATGAGCTCCGTCCAATTAAGATTGAAGCTGGAGTCTTGAAAAGGGCAGATGGTTCCGCTTACTTGGAAGTTGGTGGAAATAAGATTTTAGCATCTGTTTACGGCCCAAGAGAATCCTATATTAGACGTTTATTAAAACCTAACACTGGTGTAATTAGAGTAAGATACAATATGGCTCCATTTTCAGTAGATGACCGTAAAAGACCTGGTCCAGATAGAAGATCAACTGAAATTTCCAAAATAGCTGCTGATGCACTAAGACCTGCATTGATGTTGGAATCATTCCCAAGATCCATGGTTGATGTATCAATTGAAGTTATTGAAGCTGAAGGTGGAACCCGTTGCGCTGGAATCACTGCAGCTGCTGTTGCATTGGCTGATGCGGGAATTCCAATGAAGGATATTGTAGTGGGCTGTGCTGCAGGTAAGGTAAATGACCAAATCGTATTGGACTTATCTGAAAAAGAGGATAAGGAAGGACAAGCTGATGTCCCTATTGCAATCATGCCAAGAACCGGTGAGATCACCTTGCTCCAAGCAGACGGTAACTTGACTGAAGAGGAATTTGAAGAAGCTTTGGATTTGGCTATGGAAGGATGCAGAAAGATTAGCGAACTCCAACATGAAGCTTTAAAAGCTAGGTATAGCTCTGAATAGGTTGGTGAAAATATGGATATTATACCAGAAATTACTAGAAGAAGTATTACAAGACTTATAAATGATGGTAAAAGAGCTGATGGTAGAGCTTTTGATGAAAGAAGGGATATTTTCATTGAACCTAATGTGATTGATAAGGCAGAAGGTTCTGCAAGAGTTAAATTAGGTGACACTCAAGTCATTGTAGGTGTAAAACCAACAATTGGTGAACCATTTGCAGACACTCCTAATTTAGGTGTATTGATGACCAATTGTGAGCTCTTGCCAATGGCTGCTCCTGGATTCGAACCAGGTCCACCTAGCCCTGAATCCATTGAACTTGCACGTGTTGTAGACCGCGGAATCCGTGAAAGCGAATTGGTTGACTTGGAAAAGCTTTGCATTGAAGAAGGCAAAAAAGTATGGATGCTTTTCATTGACTTACATGTAATCGATTACGATGGAAATCTCTTTGATGCATCTAACCTTGCTGTAATGGCAGCTTTAATGAACACCAAATTGCCGGTTGCAGAATACATTGATGATGAAGTGGTATTGTCTGAAGATGAAACCATGGACTTGCCTATAAGAGATAAATTGGCTTTATCAACCTTTGTAAAGATTGGTGATGGCTTGATCTTAGACCCATCCTTAGAAGAGGAAGAGATCTTGGAAGCAAGAATAACCATTGGTGTGACCGATGAAGGAAACCATGTCTGTTCCATGCAAAAAGGTGGAGAAGTGCCTTTGACCAGAGATGAAATCCTTGATGCCGTTCATATGGCATTTACCACTAAAGACGATTTGTTAAGTCATTTAGAATAGATCTATTAGATTAGTATAGTCAAGTTAATGAAATTCATTATTCTTGACTAATTTTAATTATTTTTTATAATTTTTTAGTTTTTTATAATTTAATTTTTCTTAATTTAATTTTTAGAAATTCCTAATGAATATTCATTGTAAAAAATACTTTAATTTGATATTTAAATTGCAAATTTTATGTTTTATTCAAATCCGATATAAAAATGAGCTATTTTTCTTGAATTAGAATACTAAAAACCATTAACTTTATATACTTTTAAATACTATATTATATTATTATATTGTTAAACTTATAGTCTAATTGCTGTAATGGCTTTAAATTTAGCAAATATTCTCTTTATTTTAATTATTATCAGTTTTATAATTAGTAAAGCGGATTTTTTTATTTAATCTTATAAATTAAGACAAGAGTATGTCTTATCAATTATCATATTTATTGTTTATCGATGATGGATTAAATAATATTTTAGATTAGGCTTTGTAGGTGTTGAAGCCTGATTACTTATTTAATTAATTCAATTTTACTGGAGATATTTTAAATGGCAAGAACAAAAAAAGTAGGTATCACTGGCAGATTTGGTGCCAGATACGGAAGAAAAGCAAAAAGACAAGTTAAGAAGATTGAAGAAAACATGAAAAAGAAACATGTTTGCCCTAAATGTGACAGACCTTACGTAAAAAGAGTAAGCGCTGGAATTTGGGAATGCAAGAAATGCGGTACTGTCTTTACCGGTGGAGCATACGTACCTGAAACTCCAATGGGAAAAGCTGCAACCCGTAACATCAAAAGAATAGTTGGAGGAAACTAATTGTACAGATGTCCTGAATGTGGAACTGAAGTTGACCACAAAGGTTACATGGAGAATAAATGTCCTAAATGCAGATATAGGATTTTATTCAAAAAGGTTCCAGAAGTCAGAAAACTCGTAAAGGCAAGATAGTTATTAAATAATTTTTTATTTATAATTATTCTTTAATTATCTTTAATAACTATTTAGCTCATTGCAGCCAATCGCTGCTTTCATTTTCTATTTTTATTAGCTATTTAGTTATTTCAGCTATTTCTAATTTTAATATTCAATATTGAAATTAGTCTTTTTATACTTTTCACTAATTTTATGCATATACTTCTAATTCTTATCCAAATAATATAAAAGAGGATTATCATGCTTATTTCCACATCAAGAAAACCATCCCAAAAAACAAGAACATTCTGCAAGAACTTTTCACATGCCTTCGGCTTTGACTATACCAATAGGGGAAAAAGCAGCTTAAGGGATCTGCTCATCAAGGCCAAGCAGTTAGGCCATGACAGCATTGTTCTAGTTTATCAGATCAAGGGAAATCCAAGCAAATTGACTTTCTATGACCTTGATGCAAATGAAAAATTGGCTTTGCTTGTTTCTGTAAACACTACCAATGAACGTCTTCACATCAGCCCTAAGGATTTGAAAATAAGATCAAGCGTTAGGGAATTGGACATTCTAGCGGAAGTCTTAGGGATTGAAGTCACTACAGAACCACAAGACTCCAATTACATAAGGATATCCTATGCGGACTATGATGATGACAGGAATTTTGCAATAATCTATTTTGTAAACAAGAAAGGTGAACAGATAGATTTCCAGATAAACGTTAAGAAAATAGTTGAAAATTAGAATTTGTTATTTTATAGATTATTTTATCATATTATAGGGGAGATTCTTATTAGTGAAAGTGACGTATTGAAATCAATCAATAGTGAGATTGTCATTGATTTTGACACAGAAAAGCAAGCCAAGATCGTTTACGATTCCATATTGCTTGAATTTGAGACTTCTCCTGATTACAGGTCTTCCATGGATTTGAAATTAGATAAGAATTCTATCATAATCACAATAGATGCAGAGGATGCCACATCTTTCAGAGCATCCATCAATTCAGCCATCAAATGGATTAAATTATCCGTTGAGATAAATGAATTGACTGAAAATTAATTTTTTGATCATTCCAATCAATAGTTTTAAATATTTAACTAATAATATATTATAGTATAATGATTTATTAGCTAATTAAATTGAATAATTAAAAATTAAACTAATATTATTATAAAAAAGATTGAAGGTGAAAATATGGAAATTCCACAAAATATACAACATCAATTAAACCAATTCCAACAATTACAACAACAGGCTCAAGCTGTAACCATTCAAAAGCAAAACGTTGACATTCAATTAAGGGAAACCGAAACCGCTCTTGCGGAACTTAAAAAGACTCCTGAAGATGCTGAAGTGTTCAAGTCTGCAGGAAACTTATTAATCAAAGTTGAACGCAATGAAACCTTGGAAGAGCTTGAAGACAAGGTCGAAACCCTTAAGTTAAGACAGCAAACCATGACCCGTCAGGAAGAAAGAGTCATGAAAAAGCTTGAGGAAATGCAAGCAACCATCCAACAGGCTATGGGTGGATTACAAGGATAAATAGATCAATTAAATTCTATCTATTTTCTTTTTTTTATTTTTCATTTTTTAATTCGTATTGTATAAAATTATTTTTCTATTTGGCTTTTATTCAAGTTAATAAAAACAGTTTTTTTAAGTTCAATAAAATAAATTTTCTATGGTGTTAGTATGGAAGCAAAACTTAAAAAGTTATCAGATGATGATCTTGAAGACATTTCAAATTTTTTATCCAATATTGTTGAGAAGAAAATATCATCATCAGTAAAGTCTCAAAAGGAAATATTGGCAATGGATATAAACATCAAAATGACCTATCCTGATGAAAATGGGGGACTTGATGTAGATATCGATGTTGATATTGATACAGATGAACTATCAAACTTATCAAATGAAAGAATCAATGAAGTAATCGATGAGTCTTACTTAGAACTTGACGAATACATTAACGAGAATTACAGATAAAGGGAGCATTATTTTTTTTAAAAATTTATTCATATATTTATAATTTTTTATAGTTTTTAATAGTATTTCTAACTTTTTTAAAATGTCAAAAAATTAGGGTGAAAAGAATGAGCAAAGTTACCACTATATTTTTCAGTCCATCAGGAACTACCAAAAAGGTTGTCAATCAGATAGCCAATAATTTTGAAGGGGAAACAGTCATTTGTGATTTATTGTATTTCAATGGTGAGAAGGAATTTTCTAGAGAGGATATTGTCATTGTTGGAATGCCTGTTTTTGCCGGAAGAATTCCAAAAACAGCCAGAGATAGGTTATCCAAATTAACAGGGGATGATACAAAGGCAATAGCTGTTGTAAATTATGGGAATGCTCATGTTACAGATGCATTGATTGAACTTGTTGATTTATTGAAGGAAAGCAATTTTGATGTTGTCGCAGCGGCATCCACCATAAGCCATCATTCAATATTTGATGGTGTTGCAGTTGGAAGGCCTGATGAGGCGGATATTGAGAAGATTAATGAATTTTCTCAAAATGCAATTGAAAGGATAGAGAATGGAAGTTCTATAGAAGCTGAAGTTCCAGGAAATAGGCCGTATGTGGACTATAAGCAACTTCCTTTTGTTGTTTCATGTGATGATAGCAAATGTGTATTCTGTCTTGAATGCGTTTCAGTCTGTCCGGAAAGGGCTATTCCAGATGATGATCCTGCAGATGTAGACCTTGATTTATGTTCCAGATGCACATCATGCATTAATATTTGTCCGGAAAATGCAAGAGGATTTACTGGAGAGGCATTTGAAGCTAAAAAACCTGCATTTGAAAGTGCAAATGCAGAAAGGAAAGAGCCTGAATTTTATTATTAAATTCTCTTCCTTTTTTATTTATTATTTAAATTCTCTTCCTTTTTTATTTATTATTTAAATTCTCTTCCTTTTTTATTTATTATTTAAATTCTCTTCCTTTTTTATTCATATATTCAATTTTCTTTAATTCTTTTAAATTTTCCACATCTTTTTTTTAGTTTAGAAAAATATAATACATACTTTTTTTAAGGAAAATATTCATATATTTTATTGATAATATCAAAATATAAAAGTTATTGGGGCATTTAATGAAATTTTATGCTGATAGATTTAAAAAAACCAAACAAAGAAGCTTTTGCATTGCACTTTGGTTTCCTTTTTATATATTGAGTAGAAATAAAGATCAAATTATCCTTACATCATTTATCACTACCCGATTTAAAAATCCCGTCGATTTGTCTAAATTCAAATTAAAAATAGGTGATAAGACTCATGGATATAGGATAATTGCACCGTTTCAAGATATAAAAAAACCTCAAAAAAGACATTTTGGTTTTTTCAGACTTAGAATTGACCGTTCTGAATTAAGTGATTATTCCAAACATAACCTTGTAGTTTTGCATGGGGAAAATGATAATTCCATTCTCTTCAATGGAAGAAGCATTTCTTATAGGCGCAGAACATCCTGCAGACTATTTGATAATGAGAATGACAGGGTTGCTTATTTCAGGGAATCAATCAATGGGAAACTGATGTTTACAGTTCGTGAAAGAACTGGAACAGATAATGTCAAATCCCGTTTGCAAATAATCTGTGCATTCATTCTCTCTAAATTTATGGGATTGTTCACAAGAAAAAATCTTCTTTTCATGTATGAAAAATTTGGAAGATATGAGGAAGGTGCTTCAATCCTATTTGAATATTTGATTGATCATGGATATGAAAATGCTTTTTTAATTGCAAATCCTGATTTTCTTCCTAAGGATTTAGATGAGAAATATCTTGCTAACATTATTGAAATGTTCACATTTAGACATTACTTATATTATTTCCTCTCAGATACTTTTGTTTCAAGCGAACAGATTGTTCGTGCTGTTGATTTGGATTCCCAATCTTTTATGCTTTGGAAACATTGCAGAAAAGGGTATCGCAAAACAACACATATTTATTTGCAACATGGGATAAATTATATGTTGAACTTTAATTCCCCTTTCCGTAGCAATGGGAGAAAAGTTAATAAAGCCCCATTTTATAGACAGGTTCATATCTCTTCTTCCAAAAAGGAAGCACAGCATTTTATGGAAGAGGGACTATATGATGAAGATGAAATATATATTACTGGAATGCCTAAATTGGATAAGGCTATCGGCAATGAAGATGCAGATAAGATTGTTATCATGCCAACATGGAGGCCTTGGGAAATTAATGATGCAATGGAAAGTCTGGAAAACACCACATATTTCAAGTTTTTACAGAGTATTGTAGATGCAGTTCCTGAAGTGTTGGAGGATAAAATAATCATTCTCATTCATCCATTGTTTAATGATGTCCTTAATAAAAGAAGTGAGTTTGAATATGGAGAGCCATATGATAAGATATTAAGGGATGCCAGACTTCTCATAACCGATTATTCAAGTGTTTCATTCGATGCTTTCTATAGGGGAAGCAATGTGATATTCAACTGGAGTGAAAAAGAATCCTGCATGAAAAAATACGGTAAGGGCACATGCATTAAGCTTACAGAGGATGAGGCCTTTGGTTATGTTTGCTATAATCAGGAGGAACTTACAGAAGCTATTAAAAAAGCTTATTATGAACCTCAAAAACAAGAATGGATTGATAATTACATGACCCTTAATGAATTCAATGACGGTAGAAACTGTGAAAGGGTTGTTGAATGGATGAAGAAGGATGGTATTATTTAATTTTCAAATAATCTTTTTTTAAATGGGAATTCCCCATTTTTTACTTTTTATTTTTATTTTCATCTATTTTTTCTATTTTTATTTTTATTTCCTTTATTTTTTTATTCTTATTTTTGAATCTTTTTAGATTATTATTTTATTCAGAATCAATTTAAATTATAAATTAAGTTCAATTTGATAACTGTTTTCATAATTTTTAAACAAATTATTAAAAAATAAATAAATTTATTATACAATAAATTCTAAAAATATTATTAATGAATAAATTAAGGTTGATAAAAATGAATAAAAAACTATTTGCTATATTTATGGTAGTGATTTTAGCTATTGTCAGCATAGGTGGTGTCTATGCTTTGGATCTTGGAGGTCTCCTAAGTGGCGACCCACAAGATTTAAGCGATAGTCTAGATCCAGATTATGAAAAAGTAACCATTGATGGATTTGATTTTAAAATTCCAAAGGATTTTGAAGAATTAATAAACAATAACACAAAACAATATAATCAGACAGTTGATGGCATACCATATTTCTCAACCATAAAGAATTATGGTGATGGTAATGACACAATTTCCATAAGCGTTTGTGAAAATGAAGACCATGAAGCAACTGATGATACCGCAAGTGGTGTTGGTGGAGATAGTGAAACCATTAATGGTGTTGACGGATATTTGGATTTCCATCCAAAAAGCGTAAGCAAATTTAGAAGCGGAAACACTTTATATACTATTACATTCCCATCTTATTATACATTTTCCTATGCTAAGGATGGAAAATTGGTGGTTATCACAACAACTGATAAGGATTATATTTCAGATGTGATTATAGAATAAGATTTTCTATAAAAGCTACAAACTTCTAAATCAACTAATATATTACTTATAAATGGGATGTGGATATGAATAAAAAAGCATTTTCTCTATTTGTTGTGATGATTTTAGCTATTGTCAGCATAGGAGGAGTCTATGCATTTGATTTAGGAAGTCTTTTCGGGGATGATTCACAGGGTGGCGACAGCAGTCAAGATCCAAATTGGGAAACAATAAATGTTGGAGGCATAGACTTCAATATTCCTAAGAATTTTAAATTGCAACTTGACGATCAGTTTAACAAAACAATTGGTGATGTGGATTATATCTCAACCTTCAAAAAGTATTATAACGAAAGTGAAGAAATTTATATAACTGTTTCTGAAAGTCCTAACTATGAAGCAACTGATGATACCGTTCGTGAACTTGGTGGAGATAGTGAAACCATTAATGGCATTGAGGGGTATTTAAATTACACTCCCGGAAATGTTTCTGAAGGTAATAATGATGGTAATCCGATATATGTTGAATTCCCTTCATATTATACATTTTCCTATGCTAAAGATAGAAAATTGGTAGTTGTCAAAGCAACTGAAAAAGATTTCTTATATGATATAATAATCAAATAATGTTTATTAGGGTTTAAAAACTAATTAAACCCTTGTTTTTTATTTTTACTATTTTTTTAGAATCTTTTCAATTTTATTTTCTTTTTTTATTAAAATTCATTTCTAAAGATTTAAATATTAAATTCTCTTAATTATTATATGATTTTAACTTTTTAAAACGAAGAATTCAAGTAAAATATTCATTCAATTTAAGATGATATTATGATGGAAACCGATGTTTTAGTGATTGGTGCAGGTCCTGCGGGGTCTGCCGCTGCAAAGCATGCCGCCTTGGGAGGAGCAAGTGTAATACTCATTGATAAAAAATCAGAAATAGGAACTCCCAAAAGGTGTGCGGAAGGGATTTATGACCATGGGCTTAAATGGCTTGAGATTGAGCCAGACCCTCAGTGGGCAGTCCGAAGAATCAATGGAGGAACCATCATCGCACCTGATAAGACAAGATTGACTCTTGATGAGACAATTTTGCCTGAAAAAGGATATATTATTGAAAGAAAGGTCTTTGACAAGTATATGGCTATGGATGCAGCAAGGGCAGGTGCCAAGATAATGGTCAAGACATTGGCAAAATCCATTATGAGAGATCAAGACTCTGAAGGTTCCTTTTGCATTGTCGATTGTGAACAGATGGGGGAGACCATTGAAATCAAGGCTCGCATAGTGATTGCTGCAGACGGTCCTGAATCTCGCATAGCCAAGGCATTCGGCATCAATTCCACCACAAAGCCGAAGGATATGATGTCCGGTGTCCAATATGAGATGGTAGGAGTCAACTGTGAGCGAATGGACTTGATTGAGCTTCATTTAGGGGCTTTCGCTGATGGAGGCTATGCTTGGGTATTCCCGAAGGGAGATGACATAGCAAATGTTGGAATTGCCATATCCTCAACAAGTGAAAGGCCAGCCATTGAATACTTGAATGAATTCATTGCATCCTATCCTCCCTTAAGCAATGCAAAGGCCGTTGAACTTAATGTTGGAGGAGACCCTATTGGTGGATTGATTGGGCAAATTTCTGATGATAACCTATTGGTTTGCGGAGATGCCGCAGGTCAGGTGGATCCGATAACCGGTGGAGGAATCATATTGGGAATGCTTGGAGGAAAGACAGCAGGTCAAGTGGCTGCAAGAGCAGTCAGAGCCAAGGATTATTCAGCTCGAAGACTGAAAGAATATGAGGTCTTATTTGATGAATACACTCAGGGGGCCATTCCTAAATTGGCCATTGCTAAAGATGTATATCGTTCATTGAGTGACAATGACTTGAATCAAATCATCCATGCCTTTGTAGGGCTTGATTACAATAATATGACTTTAAGTGATGTGTTAAGGGTAATCCTAAAGGTATCCCCTCGTCTTGCCTTGAAGTTTGGAAAGCTGTTTAAGATTGTATTTCAATCATAACTTTTTCTTTTTTTAATATTTTTTTTTAGGAATGCTAATTTTCAATTAATTTTTTTAAAAACAGAACTATTTTTTATTAATTATTTTTTAAAAATTGAATAATTTTTTGTCAATTTTTATCAAAATCAATTAAAATTTATAAATTTTCAAGTAAACTTTATATACTATAAAGTATAAATTATGTTTAAGGGTTCATTCTCTTTATTTTTAATCTTAGCTAGTATTTTTAAACACAATATGAATAAGAAAAGAGATGAATTCTCTTTTCTTTTCTCCCCCATTTTTAATTTTTATCTTGTTTTTATCTATTTCTAATAATGTTTTAGACCTTTTTCATTTTTTTTAAATGCTTTTTCTAATTCTGATTTGATATTTCTTCTAACATCTAGTTTTAATAAGTAAAATGAACAAAAATAATTATGATTTAGAAGAATATTAGTT
>NZ_JAFQQZ010000035.1 GCF_017410345.1 Methanobrevibacter sp. | reverse complement strand
GGAACTCCATTCAACGGTGATGTTGTTGTTACTTGTCCTGATGGAACTGAAGTGACTGTTACTGTTACTGACGGCAAAGGAGAATTTACTTGGACTATTCCAGAAGATGCTAAAGACGGCGATGAATTCACATTCACTGCTACTTTCAACGGTAATGCTACTTACCTTGCAT
The DNA here is from genome assembly GCF_017410345.1 of Methanobrevibacter sp. NCBI lineage: Archaea > Methanobacteriati > Methanobacteriota > Methanobacteria > Methanobacteriales > Methanobacteriaceae > Methanobrevibacter > Methanobrevibacter sp. Next base: position 3,407 of record NZ_JAFQQZ010000035.1, on the reverse strand, counting down.
CCAACGGAACAGGTACTGTTTCTGTAATTGAAGAAGAACCAGAACCAGAACCTCAACCTGAGCCTCAACCTGAGCCTCAACCTGAGCCTCCTGTTGCTAAAATCTTAAGTACAGGTAACCCATTAGTTGTCTTATTAGCTGCATTCATCTTATTAGGATTAGGCTTAAAACGTAGAGAAGAAGAATAAACAGTTTTTAAGGAGATTTATATCTCCTTTCTTTTATTTTTTTAAAATTTAACCTTTTTTCTTTTTTTATATTTTTTACAATTCTTGTTTTGTCAATCTTTCAAATTTTAATTCGTATTATATGAAATCATTTTTGATCTGATTTTAGTGATTGCAATATTTTTGAGGAAGCATTTTTGGAATAATTCCAATCATAATTACCTATAATGTTTAATAAAAAATACGATTAATATAATTAAATGAAATATTAAAATTGCTATTTTTATTTAGTGTATCTTTGTAATTCTTAAAGCAGCATGTTTAATAATTTAGATGATGTATATTGATGTATATATGCAAGAGTCTTAAACTCAATATTTGTATAAAATTTAAATTTTCTATTTTTCTTAATTCAAATTTTTATCTAAAAATTTATAAATAGATTTGACAAATATTAATTTTATGAAAAGAGTTTTTAAATTGGTTGAGAAATATTTCTTTATAATTATACTGATTGCAGTATTCATTGCCGTAACCATTCCAAATTCATTCAATTGGGTGATGGAAGAGTTTATGGGAGTGAATATAATCAATATTCTTTTGGGAATCATTCTCTTTGGTATGGGTACAACATTAAAAATAGAACATTTTGTAAACGTATTCAAAAGACCTAAGGAGATCCTAATAGGGGTAAGCGCCCAATATCTGATAATGCCGTTGATAGCATTTGCAATTGCAAGCCTCTTTCACTTGAATGAGGCACTGACCGTTGGGCTTGTTCTTGTTGGAACAGTGCCTGGTGGAACAGCATCTGATGTAATAACATTCCTTGCAAAAGGTGATTTGGCATTATCCGTATCCCTTACAGCGGTTTCCACTGTGATTTCACCTATCCTCACTCCAGTGATTACATTGATTCTGATTGGAAATACAATTGCTTTCAATCCAGTGGACATGTTCATTTCAATTGTTCAGATTGTAATCATTCCAATTGCCTTAGGGCTGTTTCTCAATTATAAGTTCCCAGACTTCTGTGAGGAATTGAAGAATTATCTCCCTGCACTATCATCTGTTGTTATTGCAATAATCGTCGCAGGAGTGATTGGTGCAAACAAGGAAGCGATAATCAGCTCATCCCTTGTCATAATTGCTGTAATCATTCTACAATATTTCACAGCAATGGCTTTAGGATTTATAATAGGATACTTGTCTGGAATGAAAAGAAAACAGATGGTCACCATTGCCATTGAACTTGCTTTCCAGAATTCAGGACTCTCTACAAGCCTTGCAAAGACACATTTCCCTGCCTTGACTTTGGCAACAGTTCCTGGAGCATTGTATTCAGTATGGCAAAACTTTGCAGGATCAATACTTGCATATCTATTTACCAAATATTATAATATTGAAGAGTAATTTTTTTAAAAATAGATTGATAATTTCTCTTCGTAATTATTTTTTTTATCTTCTTTATTGCATGGATTTAATTAATTATTTAAACTATTTTTTCTTTAAAACTTTTTTTAACTTTATAACTTTTTTTAATTATTTAAACTATTTTTTCTTCTCTTTCATCTCTAATTAATTTAAACAATGAAATAAATCCAATAATGGCTGTAATAACTTGGGTAAGACATGAAACGATATCATAGATTCCAATGAAGTAAACAGCATAAATCAATACGTTTACAATGAAAGCCACTTTAATCCATTTGATTTCCTTAAGATAATAATTGCAGATGGTAAGCTGTATGATTCCAATCATAGGAAGAAGACCAATCAGGCCCATTGTATTGATTATCGGACAGATGATCAATGTTATAATAATGAACATGATGGCCAATCTTGAGCTTAGCCTTTCATTCATGACCAGATAATTCCTTGCTGCTGCAATGAGCATTGTAAGTATTCCAGTCCAGGACAGGAAGAATGCAGATGATACGGTTAAAATGAGAGCTTCAATGACCTGATATTTGTAAGCTTCCCTTTTGTCGTTGACAATGCAGCTTATGACAAGTGCAATTGATGCAAAAAAAGATATAATGTTTCCTATGATGATGTTAAGGGGCAAGCTTAAAATATCCATATCATTACCTATTGTCTTTTAGTTTACATTAATTTAATTGCTTTTTGAGATTTATAATTTTTTCACTAAATTTATATATTTTTAAAAAGAGATTATGATTGATTACTATGACCCTTGTTTTGATTGGACCGGCATGTGAAGACTTGATTATAATCGGAGACAGTGAATACTCTAAGGTAGGTGGCGCAAGCCTTTTTCAGAGTTTTGTCTATGAAGAGTTCTATAATGATTACTTAGCAATAGTTAATGCTTCAAATGTTAATCTAATCGATGAGTTTCCAGACAAGTCAAAGCTAAGGCCTATTCTAAAGGAAGACACTCACTATTTCATTAATGAATATCCTGATAAGAATAACCTTGACATCAGAAAGCAATCCACCAATTTTGCAAATATTCCAATTTCAGTTGATGACTTAAGGACTATTTTTGAAGATGATGACCTTGATGCTGAAAATATCGATGCCTTTGTATTGGCACCACTTAACAGCAATGACTTTCCAATCCAAACCTTGACTTACCTAAAATCTTTTGATGTTCCAATTTTCATTTCACTTCAGGGATTCTTAAGATTGGAAGGTGAAGATGATTCGATGATACTAAAACTATCTGAAGATCTAAAATATGTTTTTGAGATTAGCGATACAATTTTCCTTGATGAAGACGAATTTGATATCATAAAAAGTGAAAAATTTTACGATTCAAACTTAGTTGTCACAAATGGAAGTAAAGGTTCAAGGATTATTGAGATTAATGGTGAAAGTATTAAAATAAATGCAGTTAAATGCAATAATATTATAGATGCAACTGGATGTGGTGATACTTATATGGCTGCATATATATCAGCAAGGTTAAATAACCAAACTTTTAAAAAATCAGGTGATTTCGCATCTATGATAGCAAGTAGGAAATTGGAAAATTTCGGACCTTATAAAAAATAGATAAATTATATTTTTTTGAAATTTTTAAAAAATAGAAAAATAATTTTTGAAAATAGTAAATATAAAAATTTTAAAAAATCATATTTTTTGAGAATAAAATTAAAAATTTTTAAAAATTATAATTTTTAGAATAATAAAAAAATTTTAAAAGATGAAAATTTTAAAAAATTATAATTTTTTGAGTAAATTAAAAAAAAATTTTATATGATGTAAATTTCT
>NZ_JAFQQZ010000034.1 GCF_017410345.1 Methanobrevibacter sp. | reverse complement strand
AATTAAAAATTAAAAAATCCTTTTATAATATATAATTAAAATTATATTTTTTATTTGTGAAAAATTATTTTTTAGGAAAGATTGTCATAAATTATCAAGAATAATTAAAATTCAAAATTTGTTTAAAAAGCCCTTTTCATTCCAAAGAAATTGATGGCCTGAATAAGATCAATGAATGAACCGAGCTCATGTTCAATTACCTCTTCTTCAGTCATGCCGCTACTCAATTCACCATCAACGCTTAAGGTGTCCGGACCATATCCTACAAGGCGGCTCTTTCCATCCTGACTCAATATTCTTTCCGCATCCAATTGATGAATGAATGCCCTTCCTGGAAGAATGACTGTTTCCTTAATGTCATCAAGGTCCAAGACTTCCAGATCCTGCTTTGTCATCAGGCATGCAATATCCTTTTTTGTGCCGATTACATTTACATTATCAGGAGCAATCTTATCAAAAATCTTCTTTAGGAAAGGTGCCGCTATTTTGGAAGTCAGAAGTGTGGCTTCCCCAGTAACAGGAGGCAAGATTCCTAAAAACTCTTCATATTCATCCTTTGCCAATATGAATGGGGCACCTATTGTAGGGTCTGATAATGGAGTTCCTGTCACTCTAAGGTTATACTCTGAATTTATCTGCTTGACAAGCTCTTCAAACTCAAGTGGCTCATGAGGAACGATTCCTTCGACGACAGGTTCGTTTCCTAAAATCAATCCTTGGTCATAGCTGTTTGCAAAACGCATCATCATCAATGCCTTTGCCCCCCATTCCTCAAGCTTTTCACAGGTGTTCTGAAGCACCGCCCCATCATTCACTCCAGGAATGATGACCGCAGCAGCATGCAAATCCGCACCTTCTGCAAAAAGCTGGGCAGCCTTAAGGGATTCTTCAGGACTTGGATCCAACATCCATTCCTTTCTGATCTTTGGGTCCGCCGCAAAAATGGTGTAAGTTACCTCGTCAACACCTTGGTTTAGAAACTGGCTTGCTATGTCACCGTCATCGATTCCCTTACCGCTTGTATATCCCAAGTGAATAGGCAATTGCCATTGGTATAATCCGGCTATAAGCTCTTCCAAGTGAGGATAGCAGCTGACGTCTCCCCCTCCGCTGATGTTGACCTTCAAGTTAGCATCCCTTACAGGATTCATCATCAAAGCCATCTGAACTTCACTAAGTACGGAAAATGGCTGTTGAAATGGCTTTCCTGCCTCCTGAACTCCTTCCAGACATCTTGGGCAACCAACCTTATTAGGTGGGCAGTGCTGGCATCCGAGAGCCTCGGTAAGTGGCTTCACTTTTCTGAAGTAGCAAAACTTACAAAAGCCTCTGCAATCTTTTCCGGGAGTTCCACCAAGGTCTGCTATAACTTGCATTTTTTCACTCACACATTAAATAAAAAGAAATAATTAAAAAATAAATATATAATAATGTTTTTTATATGAAGATGAACAATGATTTTTGATTTTAAAAAATAAGATGATGAAAATTTCAATAAGCAATAAATAAAAAACAAAGGTTAAAAAATAAAATAATCGGCAATGATTAATTCATTAATCAACCAATGAGCTTTCAGTTAAAAGTTCCACTAAAATGTAATCATAGAAATGGGATTTCTTAATCTCAGCAATGTCCTTTAGTTTTTGGTCTCCAATGACTACATTTTCAATTTCCTCATGATATTTGTCATAATCCAATTTTACTCTAAGTCCACTTAGTTGGCTTGTTACAGGAGTTGGAGAAATGACTTCCTTGATTGCTGGAACTTGAGTCTCAATCTCGTTTTTAACCAAAATTGAAGGTGCAATCGGAGGATCTTGAGCAAGCTCTTTCTTACGTTTTTCCAAAAGTTCTTCAACAGTTGCAACCAATTGTTTCAAAGCCCTTATGTTTTCTCCCCTTTTCAATCTGCGTGGAATTCTACCGAGTCCAGGAACATAAGCATCCACACCAGGCAATTCTTCCAAATCGATTTCAGGAGCTCCGGTGACAATTACAGGAATGTCAATGTCATTGTAGAGATAAGCCTTATCGATAATGCATTGCTTGAAACTGCCTAATGCAAAAATGGCTATGTCATGCTCTTCAATCAATGCCTTTTCAGTTTCACTGATTCCTGCGGTTCCCTTACCGTGACCGCGAGCCAAACCGACCATATTGTCCTTTGCACCGTAACGTCTAAGGTATTCGGATATGTCACAGGCTGCATGAGGAAGGTGATGTCTTGCAAGAGTTGGAGAAACAATGGCTATTTCAGAACCTGCCATAGGTGCAATGGATATTTCACCTAAAAGTTCCTTAGCCTTTTCCTTAATAATATCCACATCATCAATAGGAACTGCCATGTTCAATACAAGTTCCATCTGCAATATGTTGGATTGGAGAACAAAACCTCCCAAATCCTCAATTAACTCCTTTATTTCCTCACTTTTGTGAATTCCACCAGTGAATGTTAATGTTTCATACATTGTAAATCATCACCTTATAAAAATCATATAATAATCATAATTTATTTAATCATCTAATCTATTAAATCATCATTCATCAATTAGATAAAATATCTTAAATAACTATATATTTTTTATTCCATTATATAATTTATTATTTTTATCACGAAAATGAATGAAAAAATAATATTCTTAAAAAATATTCTAAAAAAATATTGCAATGAATAAAAATAAAATATATTATTTTTTATATTATTAAGAATATAATAAAAATTAATTATAATAATTTTTTATTAATCAAGTTTATCAAAAAGGTGTTATCATGTATGCAGAAAATAATATCTTAGTTGGGGCTAATGAAAATACAGAAGTCTATTTGTTATCCAAAATGGCAAACCGTCATGGATTGATAGCCGGTGCAACCGGTACCGGTAAGACAGTTACCTTAAAGACCCTTGCAGAGGCATTCAGTGACATGGGTGTTCCAGTATTCCTGGCAGATATGAAAGGGGATGTTTCAGGCCTTGCGAAAGTGGGGGAAACAAACGCAAAAATCGATGAGAGAATGGAAAAGTACCATCTCGCTGAAAAGGGATTTGTCTTCAAATCCTATCCGGTTGAATTCTGGGACTTGTATGGCGAGAAAGGTTTGCCTATCAGGGTTACAATCTCTGAAATGGGACCTCAATTGCTATCAAAAATATTAAACCTTTCTGAAGCGCAGGAAGGGGTATTGAACATCGTATTCCGTGTTGCAGATGATGAGAACCTTCTTTTGATTGATCTGAAGGATTTGAAATCCATGATCAATCATGTGAGCGATAATGCTGAACTTTATGAGAACCAATATGGAGCAGTTGCCAAGAAATCAGCAACCACCCTTCTTAGATCCATACTTACCCTTGAAGATCAGGGAGGAGACCTCTTCTTCGGAGAGCCTGCATTGGAACTCAGTGACTTCATGCAAACCAATGACGAAGGAAAAGGTATGATCAACGTATTGGACTCTGTAAAATTATCAACAGCACCGGAACTTTACTCCACTTTCCTGTTATGGATGATATCCGAGCTTTACGAAACAATGCCTGAAGTTGGTGACTTGGACAAGCCTAAATTTGTCTTCTTCTTTGATGAAGCACACCTACTATTTGATGACATGTCACCGGCATTCCAGAAAAAAGTAGAGCAAATTATCAGATTGATTCGTTCAAAAGGAGTCGGAGTATACTTCATTACACAAAGTCCATCAGACATTCCGGACACTGTCCTTTCACAGCTTGGTAACAGAGTGCAACATGCACTTCATGCATACACTCCAAAGGAGCAAAAAGCTGTTAAGACTGCTGCTGAAACCTTCAGACCAAACCCTGAATTCGATACAACAGAAGTCATTTCCAATTTGGGAACCGGTGAGGCATTGGTTTCCGTTCTTGAAGAAAAAGGAGCTCCAAGTATCGTACAGCAAGTGGACATATTGCCTCCTCAAAGCTTCATAGGAGCCATTGAAGACAATTACAGAGCGGAACTCATGAGCATTTCATCACTTAGAGACAAATACAGAGAGGCAGTGGATAGGGAGTCCGCATATGAGATGCTATTGAATAAGATAGACAACAATCCGAATGTTCAAACTGAAATTCCTGAAGACGCTCCAATTAGGGAAATTCCTAATCAGGCTGAGCAAGCTCCAGCTCAACAAGAAACTCAAGCGCCGGAAGATGCTCCTAAACAAAAGGGAATACTCGAAGATGTTATTGGAATAGCTGTCGGAACAGCAGTGGATCAAATGGCAAAGCAAACTACAAAATCAAAAAGAAGAAGCACAAGGAAGACCACTAGAAAAACCACTGTTGAGAAAGCAACCACAACCGTTGTTAACACTGCAGCAAGAGAAGTTACTAAAGGAATCATTAGAGGAATATTTGGAAACATGAAATAAATTCAATTATTTCTCTTTTTATTTTTTTCTATTTTTATTATAATTGTTTTATTTTTATCTTTTTCTAATTTTAACCCAATATTCTATTTTTATTTTT
>NZ_JAFQQZ010000033.1 GCF_017410345.1 Methanobrevibacter sp. | reverse complement strand
GAAAATAAAAATATAAAAAATCATTACCTTGGCCCTAGGAATTTATCTCCATTCATATGAATCATATGATCAGGAAAACTAGCCACCCATATCTCAGTTTCCCATGCAATCTCTTCAGAGAACTTTTTAAAATCATCCATATTTAAAAAAGCAGTCACAAAAATTTTCCCTGATTCAACTTCTTCAGTCATCTTATTAATTTCATTCACTCTCTTTTGACTCATAGGTCCTACACTTGTTACAGCTTCAACAAAGTAAATCCAATCATTCTCTTCTGAATACAATACGACATCAGGCATTTTATCATGCAAACTGATTTCAAATCCCAGTTCCTGTAATTTTTCAGTGTTCTTTATCAAATCTTTTTTAGTGGTATCCCCTACATACAAACATTCTGAATGTGGAGCAAATCTTGGAGCAAACTCTTCAATGATTAATTTTTGAAGTAGATTATGTGCCCCTGGTGAAAAGGTTAAATCTTGTCCATTAATCTTTACAGGCATTTTCCTCATCCGTTTCTTAGATGAATAAATATCGATTAAGGTTTCATGATTTGACTTAAATGAACTTAAAGCAGAATCCCAATTTGCAGTATTATAACTAACAACAACTTCTAATAATTCATCAGTGATTCTATACCTATAATTTGGAGAGTTAGTAGGTTTACCATTATCTTCAATGAAAGCTGCATCTCTAAAAGGGTGCATTGCTCTCTTTCTAATAGTTTCTCTACTGTTTTCAGCATATTCCACTCCATAATTATTCTTTATGAATTGAATTACATCATGAATTCTTATCCATTCATTGGTTGACTCTTCCCACTCAGTATCTTCTGAAACAGACAGTAAAGACAAAAATGTATATACACATATATCTGATTGTTGACTATCAGGTACTTCCAAATCTTTTAAAATTGATTTAGCTTCATCTATTTTACTCATAATATACTCTCCAAAATTTCATCACAAGATTTAACAGAATAATCATTTTTATTAATTAAAATACTCCCTAATTTTTCTAAACTACTTCTAGAAGGAATATTCAATGAATTGATTTCATTAGCATTGACTTGTGTACTTCCATTTAATATCCTATAATATTTATCATATAATGTTGAATTGAAAATTACAAATAACCCATAAATCTGCTCTTTTGATAAGTCATCATCATTTGTGGACTCTATAAAATTTATTTTATTTTCAGTAGAAATATAATCATAATTTGAAAAATCTTCTTTAAGATATATGGCTGGTTGCAATCTTCTTTTTTCTTCCTTTGAAGTAAACCTTTTAAGAAACAAATAGTCTTTATTTTCTTGAATTAATCCTTTTTTAGCCATATTAACATATTGTTTTTTATCATGCTCTACAGGAAAATTGATAAAATTATTGTTGAAATGGAAAGGATAAAATAAAGGAACATTATTTTTATTTGATTTCTCTTCCAGATAGTCATTATTTCGAAAATCTACTGTTAAACCAGTCCGTAATTTTATTTCTTCTGTTAAAAAAGAACTATCAAATTTATGAACGTCATTTAAAACTTTTACTTCCTCTTTGTTAGTAGGCAAATAAACAAAATGATTTTCATCATTGGAAATAGCTAAATTATAAGGGACTTCAAATTCATCAATATCACTAAAATCATTATTGGATGATGAAGAAATCTTTATAGATTCCAAAGGCTTTTTAGATTTGATTACATGAATAATTATTGTTTCCTGCAATACATTCTGCTTATTGAAAACATTATCTCTACTGACAAACAGATGAATTTGTTTAATTTTTCCAGCACTTAAGAGATATTCCCTAAATTTTTTAAAGTAAGCTCCTGAAGTCCAACTTCTAGGAACAATGAATACCATTTCTGAATCTTTTGATAAGTGATGTAAGGACATAGCCATGAATAAGAAATAGATATTTGGCGCTCCATAACATATCGATTCCATCAATTGAGCTTCTGGTGCTTTTCTTGATATCTTAAAATAAGGTGGATTGGCAATGACAAGATCATACTCTTTCTTGCAAAACTCTTGAGATTCAATGCTGAATGAATTGTTAAGTATATAATTTTCTTCAATGATTTCATATTTTAAATCTTTAGATGTGTTTTCTGAGATGAATTTTAAATTATTCTGAAGTAAAGGTAAGATGCGAGAATCATTTTCATATAAAGTTAAATTTATTGATTCAACATCAGTATTTTCCAATTCTGAGATAATGGCAGCAGAGAGTATGCCTGAACCTGCTCCCGGATCTAAAATATCTAAATGTTTTTTAGTAGGAACATATAATTGGGCCATAAACTTTGCCACATCAACATCTGTAAAGAATTGGCCTATTTTTTTCCTATCTTCTTTAGAAATAGAATTAAGAAATGAATTAGTTTCATCTGATACAAAATTTAACACCCGAAATCACCTTAATTAATCTATTATTTTCATTATTCAAATCATATTTATTGTTTTTCTCTTTTATAAATTAGTGCTTAATTAATTATCTAAAAGAATTAAAGAACACCCACATCTATTAAAAAATAAAAATAGATAATAAATTTTATCTATATATCTATTCAAATTTTCTTTAATAGTATAAAACTACAATTTAATATACTGTTAATTCCTTATTCTTATTTTTAGATTTTTTAAATACTAAGAAATATTTAGTTGTTGATAAAATATGCTTAAAACTATGAAATTTTTCCTATTTGCACCGAGTAGTCTTTTAAACTTCTTTTATTAATATAATAAAACACCTTTAAATCATTTAAACTCCTTTTTCAAACCAGGAGGTTGTGGTTTAAAATGAGTATCAGAATAATCTGCAGAATAAGATCTTAAACTTTTATCTTGCAAATCAGAAATATTTAGGTCATGAGTTACAATATAATCATTTTCTCCACCTTTAAGCCGAATAATGTATTTATCTTCAGAAGAAGAAGGTTGGATAATTGAAGTTCCACCATATTTTGAAGTATTGGAACTAATGCAATAACAGTATAAATCACGAGAAAGAGATTCACAAATATTTTCAAAATATTTTGTATCTTTATTAAATTCAGAAATTGTTACAATATGACAATGATTCTTAAATAAACTTCTAGCTGTGATATCTGCTATCTCATAACAGCAATAAGGTACAAATGAAATACCCTTCCAATTATATAAAATATAATTTTGATTTTTTAAGTCATTCATCTTGCATTTCTTATTCAAATCTTCAATTGTATTTATTTCACTAGGAGCATAATGATTTTTTAATCTATAAGTTAAAATACTGCTTTTAAAACCATTGTGAGATGTATAAGGTAAACTAACCATTAAATAATTTTTAACTAAATCTTCCTGAACAATATATTCTAAACCGAAAATTATAACCATCTGATGATTGCGTGAAACCTCAACTATTTTATCAATCCATTCATAAGGCACATATAATTCTGGCATCACTAAAAATTCAACTTTTTTATTAATGGCTTCATTAATAATATTCTTTATTTTATCAAACCTTTTATAGCTTAAGTTAGGTTTATTTTTAATCCTATTAATATTATCTTGATAATTTAATTTAGTATTAATTAGACCAACTTTAACTTTGTCTTTCTTTTCTTCAGACGATATTGAAATTTCATAATTTTTACCATATTCAATATTTTCAGGTGAAAAAGGCTCAACAATATAATCTTTATTATTTGAATTATTTGATTTGGAATTTATCTTTTTGTAATTACTATAAGATTCATCTAAAATATATTTAATATCATAATTATTTTCTTCATTAGAATTGAAATGAGATTCATCTAAATAAGGAGAGTTTACATCAGAATTATTTTCTTTTTTAAATATTTCAGAATTAATTTGATTTAAAATACATTCATAGAATTTTACATAGCGAGGATAAAAGTATCCATTAAATAAACCATAATCTTCATCACGATCTGGTTTAACTAAATTATAACTCTCTAAAACATTTGACTCCCCATTCATATAATTTTTTAAAATTTTTTCATTAAGAAGGTTATGAATATCTAAAATTGGGAATCTCATCAGATTATTGTTTTGTAATGATGAAAATAAAAATTCCATTGAAGTAAATAAATATTTTGGTTCCAATTTAGAAATCTTATTATTAAATTCTTCAGAGAGCATATCATAATTTTTTGAATTTGATGGATATGCATTACCTGTATTGTACGCTAAATTATTTATAGGTTTATATAATATATTAGTAGAGTTTTTTTCAAATTTTAAGGATAAAACTCTAACAATTGAAGAATATAAAAATAAATTTAAAGACTTTTTTAAATTATTAATTTCAATATTTTTATCCGAAGAATCATTTAATTCAAAAAATGATTTATTAAAGTCAAGATCTGAATTAATCTGAATCTTATCTATAAGAAATTCTATATGTTTTATTAATTTTTCTAAAGATGAAATTTCATTATTAATATATAAATAACCAAATATCTTTTCCCATAGATTAATGTAACTCAATGCATCATTATAAAAAGCACTCAAAATTTCTTTAGTAATTTCTTTTTTATCAATATCCTCAGAATATTTAGAAGAATCTATTAAGCTAGATAGTATTTTGGAAGCTTCAAATTTATTCAATCTAAAATTATTCACATCTTTTAATTTATTTATAGATTCTTCATAATCCATCCTATATAAATCATATTCTAAATTTTCAAATGTGGATTTAACACCATGTAATAATTTAAACTCACTTGTATTAATAGCAATTTCTTTTTTAAACTTTTTAATCATTGCTTGAGATTCTTTATAATTAAATAAAAAAACTTTAAATTTATCTTCTTGAATCTCCAAATAATCATAACAATAATATTTATCTTCAGAGCCTAATGAACAAATAGGTAAATTTTCTATACCATAAGACACATCCTTCTTATTTTCATCTCTTTTTTTAAGTATGGAATTTTTTGGATCATTATAAGGTGTTAAAAATTTTATTATAATGTCCTCTAATGATAAATCTTCAATAAATTGATTTCCATGAGTATCACTTTTTTCATGAGAAGGAAGCACGATTAAAATATCATCAACATAACGGCCATAATAATTAGGATGTACATTTTCAAGAATAGCTTGATCAAAACCTTGAAGATTCCAATTTGCAATAATCAAAGATGGTAAAAATCCTAAAGGAATCATATACCCAGAATCCTCAGCTATAGAATTATTAGAAAAATTAAATGAAAATTTTTCATGATATGCTTCAAAAACATGTTCAACAAAACAATTCAAAATATCATCAATATCGTCCCAATTATCTTGAGGCATAGGTTCATTAAATTTATTATTTTCTAATTTGTCCTTAGCCTTTTCCATATCCTTTTTTAAATCGTTAAAATTAATTCTGGAGGCATAATAATAATCTTTAATATCTAATGAAATCATTATGGCATTTTGTTCTTTATTTAATATGTTTGTAACTTCATCGAGCCCATTATCTCTCCAAGATTCATAATTTCTAAAATAAGGGTAAAATAAAAATGTACTGCAATCCTTTTGATCATTTTTAAATTTATTTAAAATCTTATTGTTAATCCTATTACTATAACAATTTTTATATAATTTATCATCTAAAATATAGCCACATCTCAATATCCATAGAACACCTAAAATATGACCTTCAATAGGCAAATCTAAAAAATAATGAATTTTATCCACAGAAAAATTGTCTGGTAAAAAATTAGTAAAAATATTAAAATCAGATTCTTTATTCTCTTGCATTTTTTTAGGCAAAGAAATTACATCAACTTCATCAATAAACTCCTTTAGATTATTACTTATAACTTTTTCAGCTAATTCTTCAAAAAATTGATCTAATCTTTCTTCATCAATTTCGAATTTATCACTTTTACAAAAATTTTTAAATTCAAAATCAGAAAGTTTTAATCTATCAATAGCACTATATTGGTTATAATAAGTGTAAGATTTAAATTTTTTATATGCGTTTTTTAATAGATCTTTTAAATCTCTAATTTTTAAAGTTTTAAAAGTTTCCTCTATATTTATTGATGAAAGATTATCTGAATTTTCATTAATATTTTCCAAATTAGCATCATCAATCTCTTGAGAATTATTTAAATCTTCCATATTATCACCAATTATATAAATCTCTAATTATTCATGTTAAAAATTTCTTAAATTTGACTAGATTCATTTTCTATTACTTTTTTAAGATTCTTAGACTGCTCAGAATCTAAATATAATGTGGGTCTTTTTTGAACAATGGCTTTAGATTTTAAAATGTTATCTTGAGTAAATAAAATAGAATTAGTCATATGAGCCAATTTTAAAATAATATTATCTTCCTGATCTTCTAGAATCTCTTTATTAAAAATATGATTTTCATAATGGCAATTATATATTGAGAAACCATACTTATTTTCATAACTTCTTAAGGTATCAATTTCTTTAGAAATGCCTTTTTTACCATTTTTTGAAGAAAGTTTATCAACAACATCTAATAGAAATGATGGAATAACAATTTCAAAATTTTTAAAATATCCTAAATATATGCATTTTGATAAAGTTCTAGCTTGTAATACACTTAAATCAGGCAATATGCGATTATTAACCATCAATAACTGAGAATTCATTTCAATTTCATGATGACAATTATTAAAAATAAAGCTTAAGGAATTTTCAGACACATCTAAATTAATTAAATAGTTTGATTTTTCAGAACAATCCTTGCAATATAAAGAATTATGATTAAGTGTGTTTTTAAATTTTCTTTGAAAATCTTTAAACTTAGATAAATTAGTATCATCCATATCTAAACAATTAAGATTGTATAATGAATTAACAAGATCAAAGGAAGATTTGCTATCATCAGATTGGAATAAAATTTTTGAGTTATAAGTTGTTATTGTTACTTTATCCATCTTTAAAAAATTTATTACAGTTGGATGATTATTTTCTTGCTTAATAAATCCATAATTCTCTATTAAAAAATTTATAAAAGTTTCTTCATCAAAATTACTTCTGTTTTTAAAAAATGTTATATTCATAATGACCTCTATACATTTATATAAATAATTTATTTTTAATATAATATAAAAATATATATCTTTATTTCGAAAGAGATGTTTATTTCCATTACCGAATTATTTTATTTCTTTTTGAATAACCTTCTTTATAGAAACTCTTCTCTAGTCTATTTTACTATTTCCATAGATTAGGATATCTTTTTCTAAAAAAATGATTTAAAAACCTTCAAAATATCTTTCCTAATTCAAGTTATTTCACTATATCCCAAATGCTAGAATGCAAACACTATCAACAAGTAATAAATATCTTTAAAGGAATGCATAATGAAAATGCTACTACAAGAGGATTCTAACTTTTGAGATACAATCTTGTGTTTAATTGTAGGGTAAAACCTGTTATAAATTAGGCATGATATTTGTACTGGAATAAATAGCTCTAATAAGATAATCATATTAAATTGTCCATAAAACTAGATATAATCTTATTTGAATGATAAATTTAATTTTTAAAAATCCCTATAAGGATAAACTCCTTTCTTATCATATTCCCCTTTTAACCATGCTATTAAAATATTGTCAGAAACAAGATAACGTGACTTTTCATACTTTATTAATCCATTATTCAATAGATTATTCAAAGATCCACCTATTCCTCCACTGGTTACATCTAACTTCTTAGCAATATCCACCCTTCTTAATGGCTCATCCAATAATGTGGTGATAATCTTCTGCTCTTGCTTGCTTAAGTTCTTCCAATCATTAATAAGATTAATTGCTAAAAATGGCAAAACATTAGCAAATTCTTCAGAAACCCTTTCCTTATCCAATATTTCACCAGGCATTAAAAATCTTACGAATGTGTTTATATAAAATGGAATGCCTCTAGTGCATTTATAGAATCTTTCAAATCCCTCTTCACTAAATTCCAAATGGCCTGCTCTTTCAATCAAGTATCTTTTTGTGGTTTCATATGAAAACGGTTCTATTTGATATGTAAGCATTCTGCCACCAAATGCTCCTTTTGCACCATTTATCTCTCCCAGAAGACTATCTTCCATGCTCATGCTTCCAGTAAAAGTATAGGAAACGTTTTTCTCTGTTTGGATAAAGCTTCTTAAATACCATAAGAAACCATTTGTTTCATCATCCAAATCTTTTATTAACTGAAATTCATCTATGAAAATCAGGATTCCATCCATTTCATCAGAATATTTTTCATAGATTTTTCTAGGCAAATTCATTACAAAATCAGCCAATTTAGTATAATCCTCCTCAAAGCCAACAATAGGTACCGGAACCCCATCTACATTAAATATGTTTTTTAAAGAGATATTATGAGTCTTAAACCAGCTTTCTATTTGTTTATCTATGGTTTTTAATCCATATTCCTTACAGGACTCTATAATTCTCTTATAGAATAATTGCATGAATGCCATGCGACTTAATTTATCTTCTTGATAATTGTTTGAAGAGGATAAATCCAGATAAATGATTAAATAATCTTTTTTTAAGTCATTCTTAAGTTTATTTAAAAGAGCTGTCTTTCCAACACCTCTGATTCCAGTCAATAATAATGCAGGAGGAATTTCATCCTTTGTAGAATCTAGTAGTTTAGTTAAAAAAATTATATCCCTTTCTCTATTAAAAAATTGATCATCAGTTAAATCAGCATTTAATCCCCAGGGTATTACATCCATTATAAAACCTCTTTTTATTGATTAATTATATTTTATTTTTATAAATATTTAAAAGTATCTAAAACACATTACATAATGCAAAAAAGATAAATTACAAAAATATCTAAAATACATTACATAATGTAAAAAAAATACAATATAAAAAGTATCTAAAACACATTACATATACAAAGAAATAAAAATAAAACTAAAAAAATTATTAATAAATTCCAATTAAAAACTTAAGAAAAGATTAAAAAAATTAAATCCTGCCTAGAGGAACTTGAACTCCTTATGATCCATTATCCCAACCATTTTCAAACAATCCAAATCACGTAACATATCAAATGGCTTACGTAACAAGAACCTATAGGATTCTACCCTATCTGCAGTGGGATTCCTTTATCCAAATAGCCCCACTAATAAAACCTAATAAAAATTGTTAAAAAAAGAAAACACAGAACTAAAACAAATAAATAAACAAAAGAAAAAATAGAAAAAAATTAAAAATTTTAAAATAATTTTAGACTAAACCTTTACAATAGGCTTATTCACAGATGAACTTGATGTCATCTACAGTGACGGTTTTTCTGCCTGCGTGTTCAGCTGCCTTGATAACTTTTTTAGCTAATTCTTCAGCTGCAGCTTCAACTGCGTCAGCAAATGCTTTCTTAGCATCATCACTGATTCTTTCTGCACCTGCGTCTTTTAAGATACGTACGACTGGTGCTACTGGAATTTCACTCATATTTTCACCTCCATACTCCTAATTAATATTATCTTTTTCATTAGTTATATATAAAAGTATTGGTAAAAGTACTTATATTAGGTATTGAGAAAGGAGAGGTATATTTCAAGATTTTTATTAAAAATTAAGTTGAAATTATTTAAAAAAAAGTAAAATTATTCAAATCCTCTCCAAAAAGAACTTGAACTCATTATGATCCATTATCTCAACCATCTCAAAGAGTCCAAGGTCACGTAACCTATCAAATGGCTTCCTTAACAAGAACCTATAGGACCCTGCCCTATCTGCAGTAGGATTCCTCTTATCGCAGATTGCCACCACAATATAGACCTTCCTCACCGAAGACAGGAAATCACGTATATCCAACCTATCAGTAACCCCATTCTCATTGCAATAATCCTCATAGACATTAGGCAAGGCCAGATCCAGAGTCTCAAATGGCTTCAATCTCAACTTATATGAGACCTCATCGGCATACATATTATATACTCTTTTCAGCCTTTCATAATACTTCTCATAACACTTATTGTCCTTATTGAGATTATACAATAACTGCTGAAGCTCAGCACGCTTGCTTGACTTGTCTATCTGAACTCCCTTGAACTCTATGAAATATAGAATTTTTCTCTTTTTATCCAAATATAACCCATCTACTGTAGATGGTAGATTACAAATATCTATGGTTTTAACATGCCTTATAATATCGTCAAAGGAATACATCATGAAATCACTATCTACCAACGGAACCTTGCTTTTGCTTGTGCATTCCTTCTGTTTAATTGAAGGACAATCCTTATCGTGATATGCGCATGGCATTGATATCTCTGATACAGGCAAATAATAATCAGTGAATGAAGACAGGAACTCATCAAACTTTTCAATGTCATTCATCGCCATCACTGTCCAACTTTTTAAACAACAGCTCCATCTTGACCTCATCCAGGATATCATAAGGCTGGCCAAGGTTTCTGTAGATCTCCTCCAAGTTATTGGAATCTATTTTAACCACATCAAACTTGGAATCCGCCTTTTGGGTCAGATAGAAATAGCTCTCATCAATCAAGTCATACAATTGCGAATAGAGTTCAATGGCTTCTATGAAGAATGGGCTATGTGAAGCGATATAAATGCTCAAGTCCAATTCCTTGACCAAAAGAACCAATATCTTAGCGAACTTGATCTGCCATTCAGGGTGAAGGTTGACTTCAGGCTCATCCATGATGAGGAACGAGTTCTCTTCCAGTTCATTGTTCATGAGAAGTGTCTGGATGATAGCAACCTGCTTCACTCCTGAGGATGTGTTCTTCATATGGCTTCTGTAGCCATCCCTAATGAAGTAAAGCTCCCCGTCCTCTTTTTTAATCTCTCCTCCAAGTATTTCCTTGATGAGCTTTTCAACTTCAAGGTCATCCCTGTCATTAAATGATCCATCGATTTCCAAGGCCTCTTCCAGGCTTTTCACATGCTCAAGGAAATAGGTTCCACCTGTCTTATTGTCAAAAAGGGAGAATGAGTCAAAGTAGAACACCTTGTTTATGTCAAGATTTCCTTTCCTTTCAAATTCAAAATTCCTGAAGTCAATGGAGTAGCTGAAATCATCTGAGTAGAGACAGGCATAATCCTTATTATCCTGAGGTCCTTTTATATCAAATTCCGAATCAAGGAGTTCCTTCATTGTGGAATCGTTCTTTGATGAGATCGCTCTTAGGAAACAGTAGAGCAGATTGCTTGTGGTTGACTTTCCTGTGCAGTTCTTCCCGCCTATGACATTGATTCTTCCTATATCCATATCAGCCTGGCTGATTGAACCTACATTCCTGATCTTGAACTTGAAATTAGACATGATATCCCTCATTACTACTATGTTTTTTAAAAATTTAAATCTATTGAAATCTTTTTACGAAACGATTATAATTTTTCAATTTAAAATCAATCTAATAACAAAATAAAAGCAATATTATAATTAAAATAAAAAATTAACTATATAAAACTATTTATAAAGAAAATAAAGCATATAGAAAACTTTAAATAAAAAATAAGACAATATTATGAATTATGTATGTGGCTTTAATTTAAATTTAAGTTAGAGAATAGCTTAAAAAATTAGAGTAATATGCATTATATAGGGGGTGATACTATGGGTGAAGCAGTTAGTATTATATCCTGCATAAGCCTTGTAATTACAGCATTATTTGCTGTTTTACGATTTATGCAAGAAAAGTAGGGGGTAAATCCCCTACCCTTTAATACTAATTTGTGAATCCCAATATATAAAATTAACTAAAAAAACTAATAAAAAAGAAAAAGGAGCCATTAGAATTAGATATAGTTAATTATATCTAATAATTCTTTTTCTTTTTTTAAAAAAAAACTAAATCTTATTCATCTTTATCTTCAGGTCAAACTTGGCGAACTTGGTCTGCTCCAGGAACTTGCCCATGTCCTTGTCCAACTTTCGTGCAAGATTTTCCACAAGCTCCTCAAACTCATCGAAATCGTCCTTGTCCAAAGATTCCAGACCATGGGCCAAGATGGAATTGTTTCTCTTTATGGTAATGTTGTTGATCTTCTTTCTGTTCTCTGCAAAGTATTTGCCCAAGTCATCGTCAAGTTCAGAGAGAACTTCATAATCCTTGATCAGTCCAATCTTTATCTTGCCGTCTTCCCTTGTCTTCTCCAATGAATCGACAAATTCTGGACTTACATTTTTCTCAAGTAGCAGATCAACATCAATGTCTGAACTGTTCAGCCTATATTTGTTCAATCGAATCTGTGCAATCAGTTCAAAGGCCCTATATAATCTGGCGATGGCATCATCATACTTATACTCGTCAGCCCTTCTTATTGAATTGTTGATGAGGCTTGCAAGGATATAGCAGTTCTTCAAATTCTCGTGTGGGGATTTCACTATTGCCCCCAATGCCTTAAGGTTGACCTTGATGTCATCCTTGATTTCTGATACTTCCAGGCAATTGAGATTGACCTTGGTGAGATAGCCATATGCAACTTCAAAGTCCATGTTGTCCCAGGCATAATATGCATTCACAAGGTTCAATAGGTCATCCTTATGGACCTTCTCATCAACGATGTTCTCCAATATCTCACTTGCAGTGTAGAATCTGTTTGCATTGAAGTAGTTCCTGACTCTCATCAATGAGAACTTGTCATAGACCTTATATAGATTCTGGTACTTGATTGTCTCTGTTCCAAGGGAGACAAATCCTTTCTCCCTGTCTCCGCTTGTTGTGATGAGATTCTTGGAATAGAACATTCCGCAGCATGCCATCGCTGAGGACATTGTCTTTGTTCCGGAGGTATAGTCCATGATTATCTCATGCCTGTCTTCAGACAATATGTCAAATTTCCATACCTTGGCCTCAAAGCTTTCAAAGCAGCTGTTGAAGTCATCGATATCCTCCAATATGGCAATCTCATAGTCCTCTCCCTCTATGAACACATCGTCATCATCTTCAAAGAGTTCCCTAAGGTACTCTATTGTAGTCTTTGACTTTTCTGATGCGAAGAAGACAATGTAATCCGGAGAGATCTTGTCTATTGAATTGTAAAGTCCTTTTGCCAATCTCCTATATCCTTCTATGTCTGAATCCGGATTCACTCCGGTTCCAACTGTCATAAACAGAGTCTTTATCTTTCTTCTCATGATACCACTGCAATAAATGAAATAATAGTAATAATAATTTTTTTATTTATATTAATACACATAAGTCTATTCTTAAGATTATTTATAATTATCTAATGAATTTGTAACAAGTGCCCATATATTAATGAGAATATTGTTACAATTTCATTATGATTTTCTCGATTCAAATCAATTTATTTGATTAAATATGATTTAATTGTTTCGTTATAATTTAACAAGTTAAATATAGTTTACTATATCTAATAAAAAATTCTAATCATTCTGTAAAATTGATTTAAAGTAAAAATATTCAATTAAAAAATCGATATATTTATATACTTTCTTTTTTAAAGAAATAAGTAATTATTAGGGTGAATTTAATTATTGAATTTGGTTTATTGGTGAAAGAGATCTGATATACTGAAGTGATAAGATGAATATCGAATTATATCCCCAATGTCAATTATT
Source organism: Methanobrevibacter sp. (assembly GCF_017410345.1). Lineage (NCBI taxonomy): Archaea > Methanobacteriati > Methanobacteriota > Methanobacteria > Methanobacteriales > Methanobacteriaceae > Methanobrevibacter > Methanobrevibacter sp. The sequence continues at coordinate 27,648 of NZ_JAFQQZ010000033.1, read as the reverse complement.
TAAATTTACAATATTGTTAAATTATAACAAAGAATATTTTATAAGACCAGAAATAGAATCCCGTGCCGTAAATGGAACAGTGATTAATAGAGCTTATTATAGTGCCTATTCATATGCCTTATTATGGTTGGAAGAAACAGAAAAGTTTAAGCCAAAGCAAAAATGGGAATTTGAAGAAAAGGGAGAAAAATATGTAAGCGAACATCAACAGGTTAGAAATGCTTTAAAAGATCATAACAAAATCAAAGCCAGCAGAAAATTAAAAGATTTGCATGACTTACGTAAAAAAGCGGATTATAAACTATCTGATCCCTTAACTAAAAATGATTTAGATGAATCAATAGAATATATGAATGTAATTTTTGATGAATTAAAATTCAATTAAAGAGAGAATGAGATATGTATAAAATTATTAATGAAGACAATAGCCTAGTAACAGAACATGCCTCAAGTTTTTTATATGGCCTACTGGATGATGATGAGAAGGAATTCATATTTCTATTCAAAAATGAGATTGATAAACTAACAGAAAAGGAAGGTTTGGGAAAAATAACTGTAAGCGTAACTTATGATAGTGACATAATTGAGAAAGTCTTTAGAATAAAAAATACAAGGAAGATGAATTTTGAGGAACGTGAAAAGATAATAGACAAAATCAGGAAGCATATGCGAGAATTTTGTAGAATAAACAATTTAGTGAAATTTTATAATTTTGTATACATAATATATGATTAACTTAAAATGCTCAGTGATAAAATGTACAAACTAATTAATGAAGACAATACCCTTGTAAAAGATTACCCCTCACCAGAAATCTATAAAACAATGAGCGATGAAGAAAGAAAGAACATTTTTAGATTTAAAGAAGAAATTGAAAAAATGACTGTAGCAAAAGGATTGGGAAGAGTATCAGTCATTATATCCTATGATGGTTCATATCGTGAAAAGGAATTCATCATAAAACATTCAAACGGTTTTTCAAAAGAGCATTATGAAAAAGAGATAGAAAAAATTGATAAACATATGATGATTTTTTCAAAAAAGAACAATCTATATGACTTTTACCTTGACAGTTATATTTTATTAAGGGATTGAATCTTTTAAAATTAAAAAAAAGAAAAAAAGGGATTATTTAAGCATAGTACTGAAGAGGCTTGTCATCATCTTCCTCCTGCCCTAAGCCAAATAAAGCTTGAAATAGCTCGGAGATGTCTTCCACAGGACCTATTCCCATAGAGAGGCAGGTTCCTATGTAGAGCTTTTCAACTTCCTCAAGATCCTCTGCTATCTTTTCACCGTTCTGTGACTGGAGATAGCCTAGGAAATAAGCCGCCATGATTGGGCTTACATTTGGTTTAGGTCTCCTTCTTGGTGCTCTTTTTGGTGCTTTCTTTGGTGCAGCTCTTGGTGCTTCTAGTTTTTTTATGTTTACGCTTTTTTCAATCATTATATCACCGGAACAATACTATAAATTCCGTTGCTTATAAAGGTTTGCTATATTAAACCATTTATGGAAAAATTATGATTGAAAATTAAAAAAAGAATTAAATCCACTAATGAAAAATTAAAAAAAAAGTAAAATATGCTTAGGTCTCGTATTCAACATCAGACCTTAAGCCAACTAAAGAGGCGCAAACGGCAATCACACATAAAATAGCTGAAATGATACAGGAAATCCTTGAGCTTTCCATAAGCAATGGATAATATTCAGGAATTATAGGCACACTTCCCATAATGTAAGCAAAGATAACTGTCAAAAGACCTATGCTTAATGTCTGGCCGATGACTCTCATGGCTGCTAGAGATGCTGAAGCGGTTCCTGTCTCCTCTTTTGGAACTGAACTCATGATCGCATTGGTATTTGGGGTTGAAAACATTCCATATCCTATTCCCTGCAGGAACATTGCAATTATGATGACATACAATGGGGTTGACTCATTCAGGAAGCATAGAATCAGGATTGCCACGGTTACGAATCCCATACCGATTGCTGCCAGCTTTTGAGGATCTATTCTGTCTGATATTCTGCCTGATATCGGTGCCAATATCGCCATCATCACTGGGGTCACTATAAGTAAGAGTCCTGATATCTGGGAGTTTAGGCCCATAATGTATTGAAAATGATAGGTTACTATATAGGTAATGACAAAAGTTGCAAGATAACTAATCAAGGATGCTAAATTTGAAGAGAAGAACCTTGCATTCTTAAACAATCTCACTTCAAATACAGGATTATTGATCCTCAATTCAATATACGCGAAGCAAATCAGCAAGGCCAAACCAATCAATAATAATATCTTACCCAAATCTGTAATAATTACTGTAAATCCATAGACAAATAATAGAATTCCAAGCATATATATGATTGATCCTATCTTATCGATTGACCCATCATACATTGTCCATTCATCTTCAAGGCTGTAGCATAGATAAGCTGAAAAGATAAGGAAAGGCAACATCACATAGAATATGCTCTGCCATCCAAGGTAATAGATGACGATTCCCCCTATGACAGGTGCAGAGGATAGTCCTATATAGACTCCTGCAATATTTAGTCCCAAAGCCTGTCCACGGGTCTCTGGAGGCACTGCAGAAACGATTAATGCCATTGAGGCAACATTGATGAATGCTGTCCCTATGCCCTGAACAACCCTTGAAAACAGTAACAATTCGCTTGAAAATGAGAAACAGGAAATGATCACACCTATTATGGTAACGATTATTCCAATTAGCAATGATCTTTTTAGTCCATATTTGCTTGTAAGCTTTCCTAAAGGTATTGACAATGCGGCAATTGCAAGTAGAAATATGGTGGCCACCCAATTCTGGACTATATTGCTCATTGCAAGTTCACGGGCAATCAGAGGCAATGCCACTGAAATGTTTGCCAGGAATGCAGTGACGAATGAAACGACTGCAGCAAGCAGAATGGCTGATTTTTCCAATCCTAATCTATTTACAATACCCACAAAAACACCTTATTCATTGGATATTATTAATTATAATCTAGATTTAATATAAGTTTTTATATAATTTTTAGAAAGATTATTGATTGGAAAATAGTAAAATTTGTAAAAAATTAGTTACTCAAAAATAGTGGAAAAAGTTTTGGTCCAGGTTTTGCGGGCCGAAGGCCCGGAAAAGCTGGGAGATTATAATAATTTGCAGAAGAGATTGCTATTATAATGTTTTGTGATTTAGAATATTTATTAAATAATATTTGGATTGTAGTGATTTTTAAGATTTAAATAAACTTTTATGTCTGCAAATCATTATAACCTTTTCTAAAATGCATTAAGGAGAGAAAATAAGTAATGACATACTTATTAACTTAAAAAACATAATATCCTTTCAGCAAATTCTCATTTTGTTTCTAACTTTAAGGTAACACAGCGATAATATTTTTTTAAAATAATAAAAATTTGCCAAAAAGTAATATCATGCTCAATTAATATATTGGAGTAATAATCATATAAAGTTTTTCTTATTACTGAGGCCTTAAAATAGCTTAAATCAGTAATACTCTTTATAAAGAGTATTATTTTTTAAAAAAATAACAATGTGAAAGTAATAATAAAAAATCAAAAAGAGTAATACTTTAAATAAAAAATAGGAATGAAAATGAATTAAAAAAAAAGTAAAAAAAAGTAAAAAATAAAAAGATTATTTTATTCATAAGCCGTGAAAGAGTTTTGGTCCAGGTTTTGCGTTGGCGAAGCCAACGTAAAAGCTGGGGCGTTAGAAAGCACCACCACCTCCACCACCGGAACCGCCTCCGATTCCTCCTATGGAGTCATTGTTGGCAGCTGAAATGGTAGATGATGCAGTTGCAAATGAACTGTTTATATGATTGTATCCACCAAGATAATAGAACATGAACAAATCATTTGTTGTGTAATTAGGATTGTCCAATCCGCCATAGACATGCATCTTCATTGCCTTATAGACCTGATCCGCCACTCCAAGAGCAGTTGCATAGACCAGATACTTGTTCCAGATTGCAATTGATTCAGGAGGATGCTCCTTGATCAATGAATAATCCTTCAGGAACTTCTTGAACTTCTCCCATCTTTCAACATAAAGCATTCCCTTCAAGGTGTACTTGCCTCCAATTCCAGATGGCAATATGAGACATGCCCCACCGACTATTGCAAAGAAGACTGCAACCAAAGTGGTTATGAAGTTTCCTCTGAAATGAAGGAAGAGAGATAATCCTCCTACGATAATGGCCAAGACAATTGCGCCTATTCCAAAGTACATCATATAGTCTGAGCCTGTCTGATCAAAGTATTGGCTTAACACTTCATCAGGAAGATAGTCGGCCTTGAAGTTTTCACACCAATTGTTGTATCTGTCTTGGTAAGAGCGAGCCTGATATTCCTCCCTAAGGCAATCCTGCATATATGAGAAGCTTATCCTGCCGTTCAATTCATATGTCCTTAGAATGTCGATAAGCTCCCTTTCATACCTTTCCAATCCATCTGTTGACTTGACTGTAAGGAAAGTGGTCTTGGTAAATTCAGTATCCTCCTCAGAGTCCACGCCAAGCTTTCCCCTGTTGATCAAGTCCATGATTGTAGCCTGGAAGGCCTTTTGGTCGAGATTACCTACATTCTTTCCAAATCCACCCATCAATGCATTTACAAATGCAGGAGGGTCATCTGTTGGAGGCTCATGCTCATAGATTCCCTGATAGTCAGTCTTTGGCTCCCTTCCAAATTTATAGTATATTGCAAGTGGAATGGCACATAGGGCAACGAGCAGATAATTGACGATTGAACCGATTGTGCTTAGCATATATTGGGTGTTTTCCTCATTCTTCTGCATGTTCCTTATCTCATCTGCAGCATTCTGGTCGATATGCTGTGCATAAGGAGTGCTTGATGAAAATTCCTCCAATGGAATGAGAGCCCTTGCCTCTACATAATCCCCTTCTGAAACGCCATCACTTGAAATGATTAAAGTGCCGTTTGACCATTTTGCCTTTGCATCGCTATATGCCGGATTGATCCAATATTCAAGCTTCTTGTCATCTGGGAAACGGATAACGGCATCCAAGGAACCTAAATCATCTTCCCATTCATCTCCCCAGACCTTATATTGCAGCTCACCTACATCATTGTAGACCTTTACGACATGTGTGAAGTCATATTGGAGATAGACCTTCACATCAGTCCCAGGGAGAATCTTTTGGGTCTTTGCCGCATCACGGTAAAGGTAAATCTTTATTCTCTCCTGACCTCCTTGGTCAATGATCTGATAATCGGCATAAGCTCCATCCACATAGACCTGAAGGTTCTCGACAGACTGGTTCTTCTTTAGTGGAATGTCCCTATAGACACCATTGGCTGATGAATCAAAATGATAGTCAATTTCCTCATAGACATTGATCAACCCGTCATCATATACCTGAATGTCCACATTCGCATATGGAATCGAATAGTCTACAGCAGATACTGCAGGCAATGCGGACAAACAGAATATGGAGATTAAGAGAATTGCCAATGCCTTGTTTTTCAAATTCATGGTTTTCACCTGAATTAATATATGGAAAATGAACCCATATATTAAATTTAATCCAAATAGAAGATTAGAATTCAACTTTAGGAACGGATCTTGCTTCTCCAGCAGCTTCAAAGAAGTCAGCTTCCTTAAATCCAAAGATTCCTGCAAATATATTGTTTGGGAAAGTTTGGCATTTGTTGTTGTACATCAAGACTGTGTCATTGTAGAATTGTCTGGAGTAGGCAATCTTATCCTCGGTTTCAGACAATTGGGCTTGCAATTCCTTGAAGTTTTCATTTGCTTTCAATTCAGGGTAGTTTTCAGCAACGGCAAACAAGGTCTTCAATGTGTTTGACAATTGATTGTTGGCCTCGCCGATTTCCTTTACGCCGTTTGCATTCATCAATCCTGCCCTTGCTGCAGTCACTTCCTCAAATACAGAGCTTTCATGACCGGCATATCCCTTTACGGTTTCAACCAAATTAGGAATCAAATCCGCTCTTCTGTTCAATTGGACATCAATTTGAGCCCATGCATTCTTTACCTTATTTCTTGAAGTTACAAGGCCGTTGTAAATGGCTACAACGCCTACAAGAATGATGATTATTATAACGATTAAAATTATTAATAGAATACTCATAGTTTCACCTATCATACATTAGCTTATAATCATTACAATCATTTGACTTATGTCTTTTATGCTTTGATTAAAGAATAATAAGTCAAGATTATAACTATTATGAACTTATTTATTATCATTTAAATATTTATTCTTTTACATTTAAATTTGATGAGAATTAATATTTTAATAAAAAGTAAACTATGATTGATTTAAAATTGATATAAAAATAGAATATTTTATTTAGCTATCTTTTAAGGGCAAAGAAGGCTATTGGCAATGCAAGCAATGTTATGAAAGAGGATATGAAGTAAACGGGAGCATATCCGCTGCTTGCACTAACGAAAGACCCTAGCAATGCAGGTCCGAATCCCATTGTTCCATCACAGAATATGAAGAATGTTGATATTGCATAAGGACGGCGATTTGCGGTGGTGTCCCTTGTAACAATGGCTGTGCATGCTGAATTCAATGTACCGAAACCAAGTGCGGCACATACCGCACAGATAAAGACTGTTATGGTTGAAGGCATCCAAGCGATCAAGAAGAGACCGATTGCCTGTGCAATGATTCCTGTGAAACAGATGATCCTGTCACCATGCTTGTCCTGAATTCTCCCTGCAATAGGCCTTGAAGCCACCAGAACGATTGAATAGATTATAAAGAATAGGGAGAATGCGCTTACCAAATCCACTTCAACAGCATATAATCTGTAGAATGATAGGATGGAAACGTATCCTAAGCTTGTAAGTCCAGTAAAAAGGGAAACTGGAATTGCAGGAATCTCAAATATCTTATCTATGACTCTTCTGATTTTTCCTTTTTCCTCCAATGAATCCTCTGCTTCAATGGATTCATTTTCCATATGGTTTTCAATCTCATTGTTATGGATGATCTCATATTTGGTGATGTCCAGAAGCAAAATGCACAAGAGTCCAAGGGCTGCGAAACTTGTGGCAAGAGAGAATGAACCGAAGGATCCCCAATTGTCATAGAAGAATCCTGAAATGTAAGGGCCTAATCCGACTGCAATGGTAGTTCCCAGCATGAAGTATCCGAAAGCCTCTCCAAAGCGTTTTTTAGGAAGAATCGCACTTGCGATGGTTACGATTGCATTTGCGGAAGCCCCAAATCCAAGCCCATGAATGAACCTTACAATCAAAAGGAAAGTCACGTTATTTGCAAAAAAGTAGAAGATGCATGCCAAAAAGTGAATGCTTAGAAAAACAATGGCTAATTTCTTCCAATCCCTTCTCTCAAGTGCATTTGCAGAGTAGATTCTTGAACAGAGGCCTCCGAAAATGTATATTCCGGATACAAGTCCTGCAATGGTTGCGCTTGTTCCCATGGATGTTGCATACTCAGTTACGGTAGACATCAACGCATACATTACAAGGGCGGAAAAGAGCAATGCACCGAATATTAAAAAGAAGTCCTTTGTAAATATCTTATCATCATTTCGATTGGAAGTTTCTGCAGCATTCATTAATTAAAATTTGTATTTTTTTATATAAAAAATTTTTTTAAATTGGAGGATAAACTGTAAAATGAATAAAAAAATAAGAATCATATCATGGATGATAATCTATAAAATGATTAAAAAATAAAAAAAGGAGTTGATGAACTCCAAAAAATAAGATTTTAGTCTTTCCTATAGCTTAATGCAAACAAAGCAAACAAGGATAAAACAGCCAAAGCAAATGGATTTGCAGTTTTCTTTTTTGAAAGGTCTATTGATTTCTTAGGATTTTTCATAGGATTTTTAGGTTTTGGACCTAAATCACCATCATTATTCCCAGCATCATTTCCATTAGGATTGTCCAGGAAATAGTCAAGCCATGAAAAATCATCATCATAATCCTCGTAATCATCAGAACTTTCATCTGAATTGTTTTCCGGATTTCCGGGATTATTATCAGACTCATTTCCATCATCTGGATTTTCATCAGAGCTTTCATCTGCTGGAATCACATCGATGCTTGCAGAGTCAATATTATTGGATTCGTTGATATCCGGAGTGGAGGAATCTGCACTTACATTGTTCAAGACAGTTCCCTCTCCCAGCGCTTTAGTGGAAATTACCAATATTGCAGACTCATTGCTCTCCAAATCACCTACTTTCCAGATAATGTCTATGACATTTCCCTCTTCATCGGTGATTTGCTCCAATTCTCCATTGTTTGACTCAAAATCAATGAATTCCAAGTTTTCTGGAAAACTGTTGGATACATTCACTTCATCTGCCTTATCAGGACCATAATTTGTTACATTGATTACCCAGTTTACAATCTCATCAACATGGACAGTGTCATTGTCAGGAACGATATTTACCGCTATATCACAGATTGGAAGTATTTCCAAGCTTTCATTGTCATGATTGTTTTCCTTGTTCGGTTCATAAGTGCTTGTTTCCACATCAGTATTTACAGTGATGTTATCATTTGACTTATTTGCCTTTACTGTGATGTTAAAGGAAACGCTGTCTCCAGCATCCAAATCTCCAATGATCCATTCATAATCCTCCAAATCAAAGGAATCATCAGAAGCATTCAAGACAAGCAAACCTAAAGACTCAAAATCAGATAGGGAAACCACAACATCACTAGCACCATCAGGACCATCATTGGAAACAACAACAATCCAATCAACAATGTCGCCATAATTTACAGTATCATTGGATACATCTATGCTGATAATCAAATCGCATAAAGGATTTACAGCCAAGGAATCATTGTCAACATTATTCTCGTAATCAGACTCCTTAGTAATTGTCTCAACCTCACCGACAACAGTGATATTGCCATTTGACTTGTCTACTTGAGTTGTAATGACCAAAGTTAGCTCATCTCCGCTAGCCAAATCGCCAATTGTCCATATGCCCTCATCATCATCAAATGATTCATCAGAGGAATTTATAACAATCAATCCCAAGGACTCCAAATCAGACAATGATAGGACAACATCACTGGCACCATCAGGACCATCATTGGAAACAACAACAACCCAATCAACAACATCATCCTTATTCACCGGACTTTCAGACACACTCACTTTAGTTATCAAATCACATAAAGGCAAGGCATTTACGCTATCCGAATCAAAATTGTTAGATTCTATAGGGTCATAAGTGTCTGCACTTACAGTTCCATTGAGTTTTATTGTCATATTGGAAACATTAAGCTTGGTTGAAATGTCAAAGCTGATTTCATCTCCAACCAATAGGCTTGGAATCTCCAACCTGTTGTTTGAAGGATCAAAGCTGTCATTGGAACTGTCCAAATAGACCAATTCGCCATCCAGATAGTCCAATATAACCACTATCTTGCTTGCATTGTTAGGCCCATTGTTTACAACGCTTATTGTCCAATTGACAATGCCTCCAAAGTTTGCAATCTCCTCAGATGCATTGACAGTTATGGCCAAGTCAGCCATAAGAACCCTTATGGTCTTGTTGTCCTGGTTGTTTGTCATGTTGCAGTCCTCTTCAAGAGAGGATACATCAACAGGATAATCGATAAGTCCTGTCCTGTTTGTCAAAACATTGATTGTCAGGGTCTGATTTTCCCCCACATCCAAGTATCCTATATGCCAAATGCCGCTTTCCGGATCATATGCACCTGCTGAAGGTGATGATGAAAGATAGACCAATCCTTCGGGGACAATTGCATTGACATTTACTTCACTTGCATCGTTTGGACCGTTGTTCCTGACCTTTACAGTGAATTTGACAGTTTTGTTGAAGTCAACATTCACTCTGCTGGAGCCAATGTCAATGGCCACATCAACAAGAGGAATGATGTCAAAGTCATTTGTCTCATCTATTTCCTTGTAATAGTCATCTTCAAGATGCTCAGCGTAGAGATAATACTTTCCCGCCTTCAATGGACTGCCAAGATAATCGCTGAGATTGAAGCTTATGTTTCCAAGAATGCCTGTTGTGAATGTCTCATTAAGGATAATCTCATAATGTGAAAGGAAATCTTCATCAAGGGCTCTTATTGGCTCATTGCCTGAATGCTCCCTATAGATGATGACATTGACCAATTGGTTGTCTTCACGGTCATCCTGATACAATAAGCTGCCGTTCAAACTGTTTTCCGCACCATCTACAGGATGTATCTCATCATCTCCAGTCACTTTCGGACCCTTAGAGGATATATAGCTGACATTATGGAAATATATTTCGTCGATAGATGCAGTATTATAGATTGCATTTGCAATATTATTGCCGCCAATCAAAGTCAAATTAATTAGAATATCGCTTTCGTTGAAATAGCTGATGAGCGGATATACTGTTGAATCCAGAATATATGACCATGCCTGATTCTTGTCGAAATTGACATTTGACAGGACCATGTTCACTCCATCGGTATATATTGCTGAGCCGTTTCTTGCCCTGTTGAAGGTCAAATTGGAAGAATCGATGGTATTGTCGTTTCCTTTTATGTATATCGCACCGCCTAAGCCGCTTAGAATGTCAGACTTATTTGGAATTGCGGAGTTGTTTAGGAAATCAGAAGCAAGGATATTTGCATTGGACCCTTCAATATAGATGGCTCCGCCTCTTTTAGTGACATTGTTGAAGCTGAAATTATTGAATATCAGATTATTCTCTGATCCTTTGATGTAGATTGCAGCTCCGTTTTCACCGCAGTTGAATTTGAAATTGCTGTCATAGACATAGGTATTGGGACCTTTGATGAAAACAGAACCGTTGATTACCTTATGATTGGTGAAATTCGAACTGAATATGTTGGAATTTGATCCGACAACATAGATTGCACCACCATAGTCTGCAACGTTTGCATCAAAGCTTGAATTCAAAATGGTAACATCTGTTCCATTGATTAGAACACCTGCACCAATGCATTTGGCAAAATTCTCATTGAATGTGGAATTGATAATTATTGCCTCATTTCCCATAATGAACAATGCCCCGCCATCGCTGTCGCTGGCATTATTTCCAATGAATGTGGAATTAACAACCTTTACATTATTTCCTTTCACTTGAATCGCACCGCCCATAGGGGCAGAGTTGTCCTCAAAAATACATGAACTTATATTTACACTGATATTATTCTCATTCAATCCAGTGCTGATCGCACCTCCATACACGCCTGCACTATTATTGATGAAAATGCAGTTGAACATTTCCCCATCAGCATGCAATGTGGTTGCACCGCCAATATTATTGCAGTAATTGCTGATAAAGGTGGAATTGAAAACCTTTATGCCTGGACGGAAGCACAATGCTCCAGCATGAGCGCCTGAATTGGAAATCGCAGAATTATTAATGAATACACAGTTTATTACACTGCCCTCATTTATCATATCAGGATATTGGCCAATTTGAAGGCCTCCTCCAGTAACCGGAACTCCATAATCATTCTCAACAACATTATTTATAAATGTGCAATTCCTAACTGTGGAATTCCTTGCAATGACTGCAACATTTGAATATTCAAATGATGAACCATTTATAAAGCTTGAATTTTCCACTAGGAAATTAGTGCAGTTCTCATCTACAAGAAGATGTGCGTCAAGGGTATTTGCATGGTTATTCCTAAAATTGCAATTGACGATTGAGCCATTGCCACCTAGGATGTAAACACATATGCCCTTTGAATTGATAAGATTGCAATTAAATATGTTTATGGTTGAATTGCTAATCTTAAAAATTGCTGATATGTTCCTTGCATCGAGTGTTGCCATAGTTGAACCCTCACCGCCCCTTATTGTAATGGACTTATTTGCAATTACAATTCTGGAGCCATTGCCTGTGAAGGTTTTTCCATTCAATTCAATGACATCCCCAGATTTAGCGCTTTTTATTGAACTTTGAATGTCACTGAATGTATTTCCACTGGGACTAATAGCAGATTTAAGAGAATTCTCATCTGAATTAATAGAACTTAAAGAAGGATTTGAATCCTCATCTAAGTTAGATAATTCATTCACAGATTCTACACAATCCTCATCCTCATCACTTTTTACAATATTCGCACTTAAGTCTTCATTTAAATTTGCAAAGGAAGATTCAGACTGTGAATCTATTGCAAGGGAATTTGGACCAAAATCATCCAAATCCGTTGCATTAACAGTTGAAAATGTTAAAAATACACAGAGAATCATACAAATTAAATATATAATTTTAAATTTCAATGTATTAACACCTCATAAAAATTTAGAAGAGAAATAAATTCTAAAGATTCCGAGTAGAAATTTTAATAGAACTGAAATTCAAAAATAAAAATTTATTTTCAAAAAGAATTTTTAGAAAATATCTGTCTTCAAAAATAGTTAGTTAGTCATCATTTATAAATTAAACAGTTTTTAAAGCTTTAAAATTGATTTAAAAGTGAAATATTGTTTTAAAATTGAAATAAAATTATAATGAAAGAGTAAATTATGAAATAATTATTATATTTGACTAAAATTAGAATTTACTAAATTAAATCAATATTTTAATAAGAATAAAAATTACAAAAATAGTTAAAAATAATAAAAAGAATGAAAGATTAGAAAATAAGATAATTAATAAGGAGATCCCTTATCCTTAATGTTGTCTCTGATTTTCTCATGCTGTTTCATTGAAAGCCCATCTTTTTGAGTGGAATTCCTTAATTTCTCAATGATTTCATTTGTAGGAGTGAGAACAGGACAGTTTTCAGTGCACATTCCGCATAAGGTGCACATATACAAGCCGGAATCAACGGAACCTTGGTTATCCTTAAGGTATTTGCTCATTGCAACACCTCTGCCACCTAAATAGCTGTGATAACCGAACTCATTCCCAACAACATTATAGACAGGACAATTCACAATGCAATTGCCGCAGCCAATGCACCAAAGGCATTCCTTGAATGCCTGTTTTCTGCCATTGTCCAGCAATATGACAGCTACCCTTTCCGCACCGTACATATTCTTTAGAAGCTTTTTCTCAATGTCCGCTGTCTTTGAAGGTCCTGCGACGATATTGATATAAGAAGTCACCGGCTTTCCGGTTGCAAATGCAGTCTCCAGCTTGGCGATAGAAACGGAATCCTCTATAAGAGGCACCAGTTTGTCTATTCCTGCAAGGACAATATGGAGCTTCTTGTTTTGAACCAGGCTGATGTTTCCCTCATTATGAACCATTAGGATGGCACCATCCTCTGCAGCGATTGAATTGGAACCGCTGATGCCTATGGAAGCCTTTTCAATCAATCCTAAAACATCAGCTCTCACAGCCTCCATAATAGGCCTTGGTACTGCAGGCAAATCCAACCCCATGGATTCATTGACAATCCCTGCGATGTCATCAACTGTCAAATGGGAAGCGGGACCAGTAGGGTGAACAGGACTGTTATCTTCCTTTTTCAATTGCAGAATTCTGTCTCCCAAGTCTGTCTCAACAATAATCATGCCCTTCTCTTCTAAAAACTGACTTGCATCGATCTCACGTAATGTATTGGATTTGGATTTCGCTATGTAAACTTCATTTGGATTTAAATTACTTGATTTAATCTCTTCATCTATTAAATCCCATAATATTTTTCGTGCTGCCTCATCATCATCTGCATAAAAGAAGTCAATGTCGTTCTCCTTCAAGCTCTCCTTTGCAATGGCTATAAGCTCTTCGTTGTTGTCTATCGCATCCTTTCTAATGTCTATGACCCTTTGCTGGAGAGCTTTTATCTTTGGAGTCTTTACAAGGGGCTCTATCCTATCCTTGAGGCCACTGAATACATGTCTCATAGATTCTATTTCCTCTTCCTTCATTGGATTTCACCCTCTTTGTCACAATCTTCAGTTAAATCCAGATGCTTAAGAACAAATTCAGACAAGTCCAAGACATCCAAATCTTGGGAATTCTGACTAAGATTCAATTTGCAGAATGGACATGCAGTCACCAATAAGTCTGCATCGGTTTGCCTAGCCTCTTGAATTCTCAAATCTGCAATTGAATTGGACAATTCCCCATAAGCGGATTTGACTCCTCCTCCGGAACCGCAGCATCTTGCCTTTTCCTTCGTATTTTCCATTTCCACAAGATTGGATATTGAGTTGATGACATTTCTTGGAGCATCATATTCCCCTGCATGCCTTCCCAAATGGCAGGAATCATGATATGTTACATTCAAATCATTGTTTCCCTTAAGAGAGATCTTATTTTCCCTGATCAGTTGCTCCAGCAATTGGGAAATGTGAATGACCTTCAAGTCAACACCAAGGTATTTCTTATAGTCTTCCTTTAATGTCTTATAGCAGCCAGCACATGAGGTGAGAATGGTTCTTCCTTCAAAATCCTCCAAATTGCCATTCATATGCTCGATAGCATCCTCTAAAAAACCGGTTCTAAGTAGCACTGAGCCACAGCACTTTTCATCTTCCAAAGTTTCATAACTGATCTTTGCGTGCCTTAAGATCCTTTCGGTGGCTTTGCTGATTGAATTCAGTTTTTCACGAGCTGTACATCCTCTAAAATACAATAACATAATAAAACCTTAATTAAACTAAATATTTAATTATTTAATGATAATAAAAATAAAAAAAAATTAAAGATGAGACATTTATTCATCTTCATCCTTATCGATATCTTCCAATTTGATTTCATCCTTAATGGCTAAAGCCCTAACCAATTCGGTTGTGTTCCTATTCAATTCATCGATTTTCACATATAGTCTGAAAATCGCATAAACAAGAAGTGCATATCCAAGAACAAGGAGGAGGTCCAATCCTCTGCCAAAACCGAAGAATCCTGCAAGGGGGTCACTGAATTTAGGTGCGAAAGCAAAGAAATTGACGATTAAACAAACTAAAACCCACAATACGAATGTGGCTGGGGTGATCTTCTTAACTCTCAATCTCCTATAGAAGTATATTATGACTATTATAGTTGCAATAACTAATAAAACCTGATATGTACGAAACGGACCTATAATAATAACACTTCCTCTTATATTCTAAATATTCTAATAATTGTAAAAACCTAATTATATCCTAAATAAGTCAATGATCATTTTACTTAAGATCTTTAATCCGACAATTGCATCTGTTCCCTTATTTTGGGTTTCTGGAGTGTAGATTGTTGTGATTGTAACTTCAACCAATCTAAGATTCTTATCGCTTATCTCCTTAATGAATTCGGATGAAACACCATACCCTCTGGAGACTATATTGATTGCATCTGCCGCTTGGGCAGTGAAGGCCCTTAGCCCAGATTGTGAATCCTTAACCTTTCTTCCGTAGAAGATTAAGGTCAATGCATTCATTATGTAGTTTGCAAAGCTTTTGCTTATTGGCATGTCCTCAAATGGCCTTGCACCGATTACAACATCAGCTTCTCCATCCTGCAATGGCTTGCAGACCTTTGGAATGTCTCCTATCTCATGCTGTCCATCAGCATCGAAGGTTACAATGTATTTTGCCCTTTTTTTAAGTGCAAGAATCATTCCTGTCTTCAATGCAGCACCCAATCCCCTATTGATTACATGGGAGACTACGAATATCTGATCGGGATACTTCCTTTTTGATTCAATGGCCAAATCTAGTGTCTTGTCTCTTGAACCGTCATTGACCAGTATCACATTATATCCCCTTTCAGCTATTCCTTCAATGATTTGGGAAACGGTCTTTTCCTCATTGAATGCCGGAACAACCAAGTAAACGTCTTTAGTGATATCTGAATTTATTTCTGACATATTATCTTAATTTTAAATAAAATTTTTAAATAAAACTTATTTTTCTAATTCTTTAATTTTAAATAAATCTTTAATAAAACTATTTTTCTAATTTTTTAAACCTAATAATCATGATTAAAATTAAAACAATTAATCATTATAAAGGACCAACATCCTCTTTTCCTTCTCTCATTCCTTTTCCTGCCTCTTTTCTCATTTGCTTAGGATGGAACATCATCTTAATGAGGTTTTGGGCATGTTCACGAGCCCTGTTGTCTGCAAGTTTCTTTAGCTCCTTAGGGTCTTCCTCCTCATCCTCATGAACGAATACCTCTAGAATGTGGGTGTTTGTCATAAGCTGAGCACGAATCAGCCCAGTGGATGCCTCATGAGCACACATCTTGTCCTTTTCCATAGGTCCAGGCATTCCCAATGCCATGACGATTTCACAGCCTTCCTCTTCAATAAGCTTTTTGCTTGCAACAGGAAGGTCTTTTACACCAGGAACAGTGACACGAATAATCTTTAGGTCTGAAGCGTTTTTCTTCAGTTCGTCAATAGCTGCAGCACCCATATCATAACGAGCAAATGTAGTATCTGCAATTCCTATTCTCATTTAACTCACCATAAATAATAATTGATTGATTAAAATAAATTTTTTAAATAAATTTTTTAATATAAATTGATTTTAATAATTTTTAATAATAATTCGATTTAATATTTTAATACATAATTAAATATGTTTCTAATTATATATAAAGTAAATTAATTGAATGAATGTTCTTTAGAAAAAATGAAAAAAAATTAAAAATTGAAAAATATTAAAAAAGAATATGAAAATCAAATCCTGTTTTGAATTGAATTGATTCTGCCTAAAATCAGATTGTCCTTAGTCAGATCATACAATATCCTATAGAAATACAATGCTCCGACATCGTTCTTCTTATTTTCCAAATCCGCACATATAATCCTTAATGTGTCTAGGATGAAAGGATTCACTCCCACTTGAATGCTTTTGGATTCTATTATCCTTTCCGCATCCCTTGCCTCAATTTCAGTATCGATTCCACGGGACTTAATATATTCAAGCTCTCTGAAAGCCTGCCTATTGAAGTCATAGTTCAGGCTGTAATCATAGAATACAGCAGCAATGTCCATTTGATTCTCCTCAATATAGAAGAATCCGAAATTCCGATAGGCTCTTGCTATATCCTCCTTCCTATAAGCGAACTTCAATGCATCCACATTATATAGGAAAAACCTATTGTAGGTTCTTGTCTTAGATTTGTAAATGTCTGCAAGGGACAATATGGTCTTTGAAGATACAGGATTGATTCTCAATGCTTTAAGCAGATATTCCTCTGCCTTTGCATAATCGTCATTTTCCAAGAGCAATGTTCCATAAATGTAATACAAGTCAAACAATGGTTCATTGAATGGGATGTAAGCCAATTCATGATTTAGGCCAATGTATTGATAGAATAAGATCTCTTCGAGAGGATTTAGGAAACTGTGATATTCCTTTTCAATGGCTTCATCCTTTTTGACATTTTTGATTCTATTGATCTTTACCTCTTTACGCCAATTGACCCTTTTATCTTCCTTTTTCGGATATGTCTGATATGACCTTGGAGCTCTGGAGAGCTTGTTTTCCTCATATCTCATATACTGTATTTCTGCAATGGACCTGTTAGATTTTAAGTCACTTTCCTTATGGTCGGATTTGCTTTCATACTTGTCTTCAAAATGACTCATGAAGCTGTCCAGCTTTTCCAAAGCCAAATCCCTTTCCTTATTTTCAATAAGTGGAATGACTTCATCAAGCATTCTGGACACATTTGTCTTCTTTGAGGTGATGCTTTCTTCCTCATGAAAAAAGTCTAAAGATTGCCAAATCAACCTTGAAATCTCCTTGATTATCTCATAAGCGGATTCATGATTCTTATAATAATCCAATTGGGATATCAGATAATCCCTATCTAAATCAGGATTTCCGCTTAAATTCCTCTTGATTTGGCTTATAATCTCTTCAGTCATTTAAATCAACACAAAAATAGGTAATTTTAAAGTTTTTTCTATTAATTTTTTTATTGATAATCCTATTTAAATAATATTATAACTTAAAAATGAGAAAAAATGATTAAAAAAATGCACAAAATGAATAAAAATAATATAAAAGAGTTAAAAAAAGTTAGAAAAAGAATGTGAAAATAATAAATAAAAAAATTAGTCCATTAAATCAAGGAACTTTCTACGTGCCTGCCCGATGGTCAATGGATAATCTCCATCGAAATCAATCTTATCCTCTTTTTCAAGGATTTCAGCAAGATGTGCCATTCTTGGAAGACGTAAATCGGCATCCCTGATTGTTTCAACATCAGAGAAGACCTCATTAGGCAATCCTTCAGCTATTATTTCACCATCACTGATGAGATAAATCTGACTAGAATATACAGGAACCAAATCCACATCGTGAGTTGAAATGACAATGGTCATTCCTTCCTTATTCAACTGATACAACAATTGAAGAATATGGGAGGCACCTTTTGGGTCAAGACCTGATGTTGGCTCATCAAGAATCATGAGCTCAGGTTTCATGGCCAGAATACCTGCAATGGCCACTCTTTTCTTTTGACCACCGCTTAAGTGATGAGGAGATTTCTTTTCAAATCCAGCCATTCCAACCTTTTCAAGGGAATCCTTTACCCTTTGTTCGACCTCTTCAATAGGCAATCCAAGGTTCATTGGTCCGAAGGCAACATCCTCTTCTACAGTTGGAGCGAACAATTGATTATCTGGGTTCTGGAATACTATCCCTATTTTCTGACGAGCATTCATAAGACTTTCCTTATCATATTCCAACTTCTCACCATCAATATAAATCTCACCGGACTTTGGTATATGGATTCCATTGAAATGCAAAAAGAGTGTGGATTTTCCAGCTCCGTTCCTTCCTAAAAGAGCTATCATTTCTCCTTTTTCCACTTTAAAGTTAATGTTATTTAGTGCCCTTGTCCCATCAGGATATTCGTAAACTATATTTCTTGCCTCTAAAATACTAAAACCTCCAACTAATATTTACTTTTATATAAATAAAAGTATTTAAATGTTTTAAAAGTAATAAAAAACCCTCTAAAATCTTAAAAAAAGTAATACTATCGAATAAATGTTACAATTGGGTTTCAATTACATATTTCAAAAGCAATTTCATTGAATGCCAATCATCTCTCTTGAATTGATTTTCCAAAATTGAATCGGAGACCTTTAAAACTGTTTTCTTGCTTAGCAATCCACATCTGTATTGGTCCAAGAGATGAATGATCAATGAGACATTTGCAACAAGCTCCGGATTTTTAGAGACTTCAATCAATGAGATGACAAATTCCCTTTTATCATCTTCATCATCCATTTTTACATAGTTCTGCAAGTAATTCTTGTAAAAATCATCCAAATCATATTGGTATCTGTCCAGTCTGACCAATGCATTCAACTGATAAGTTGGAGTCAACCATTGCAGTTTAGCCAAAGACTCTTTAATAGAGCTAATTACCGCTTTTCCTATAAGCTCCCCTATCTTTGCATGCTTGCTCACATTGTCTGTAAAGTTTTCGCTTTCAAGATTAGAGAAAATTGCTATTCCATCTGTGCCTGTGCCTGTGGCTATCTCATTTGAATAGTTGCTTGATATCATCAATTCCCTAAGGGCCACCGCTTTTGCCTCAACAGCAATCATCTCTGCCAAAAGAAGTGAACTTTCATCCAGTTTTGTATTGATCAGAAGGATTGTATTGATTGTTCCAGGCTTATTCGGATCTTGATTGTTATCTGAATCCTTATCCAAATCGTATCTGTAATCTGCATTGATTTCATAATAGGAAGCAATGTCTCCTGCTGAAACCGCATTCACTCTGGCACCTGCTGTTGTGATTGCAATCACTTCAATATCCCTGTACTTTTCACAGGCAATTGAATAATGGCCCATGTCTGCAGATGTGATGAGACCGCTTAATTTGTCGCTTCTCAAATCCAAATCATTGGAAAAACTGGAAGACAGGTCATTTAGGAAATCCAATATGCCTCCATCCCCATATTTGTCAATGTTCTCTTGGGATAGCTGATGATTGAAAACGGCAGATAAATCCTCATTGTATCCTCCATTTAACCAAGAAGTGACTATTCCATTCCTTTTAGGACCGAACTTGACAAGCACTGTGTCTGAATTCTTAAGTATTTCATCACCATCACTTGTCTTAAGCAATAATTCAAATTCTTGGTTTTCATCAATTGACATAGGATTCCTCAAAAAAATAGTTTTATTAAAAAAATTAATTTTATCTTTTCTAATTATAATTTATAAAAAATAGTATTTAAATTTAATAAAAAAATGAAATAATTGAATAGAAATAGAATAAAAAAAGTAAAAAAATAATTAAAAGAAGGAAAGGAAAAGAAAAACCAGTTGGAATTATTCCCAACTAGTGAAAAGAGTTTTGGTCCAGGTTTTACGAGCCGAAGGCGAGTAAAAGCTGGGAAAAAGTTTTGGTCAAGGTTTTGCAGGCCGAAGGCCTGGAAAAGCTTGTTAGACAGCATCCATACCTCTTTCCCCAGTTCTGATCCTGATAACTTCCTGAACATCTGAAACGAATATCTTTCCGTCTCCGACTTCCCCTGTACGTGCGCTTTCCACAATCACATCAAGGATGCGTTCCAGATCCTCATCATTCACAATCAGTTCAAGACGTGTCTTTGGAATGAGGTCAATGCAATAGCTGGAGCCTCTATAGGATTCCCTGATTCCCATTTGCCTTCCTCTACCTTTGACCTCAAAGACATTCATTCCTTCACAGCCTGCATCGAGCAATGCCTTCTTAACGCTTTCAAACTTTTCCTCACGAATGACAGCAATTATCCTTTTCATAAATATCACAACCTAAAAACCTATAACCTATATCCTGATTCTTTGTGCAAGTTTGCATCAAGCCCTTCGATTTCAGCCTTTTCATCAACTCTGATTCCAATTGTCTTATCAAGAATCTTTGCAAGAATTATGCTGATAACGAATGCATAGACTGCAGTTACTATAATACTGATGATCTGTATTGTAACTTGGCTAGGATTTCCGAATATCAAACCTGCAGCCCCATTGATTGCAGGTGAAGCGAAAATACCTGTAGCCACTGCCCCCCATACACCAGAGAGCCCGTGGACTCCAAATACATCCAAAGCATCGTCGTAGCCTAATTTTGATTTCAAATAGTAAATTGCGAAGTAGGATACGAATGCTGTTACAAAACCAATGATTATTGATGCTGGAACATCCACAAATCCTGCTGCAGGAGTGATTGCAACAAGTCCAGCAACACCACCGGTAATCGCACCTAACATGGTAGGCTTTCCGACTTTAACGCTATCGAGTATTACCCAAGTGATGAGTGCAGTTGCAGCTGAGATGTTTGAAACCAAGATAGCGGAAGCTGCAAGCCCATTAGCTGCAAGAGCGGAACCGCCATTGAATCCCATCCATCCGAACCATAGGAATCCTGCACCTAAGACAGAGTAACCTAAGTTATGAGGTAGCAATGAAGGATTTTTCCTTTTTCCAAGAACAAGTGCCAATGCAAGTGCTGTTACACCTGAGTTGATGTGGACTACAGTACCTCCTGCAAAGTCCAAAGCACCCATTTGCATCAGCCATCCTCCTCCCCATACCCAATGGGCTATAGGGATGTAGACTATAGTCACCCATGCAATTATGAAAATTATCCAAGCGGATGTCTTCATCCTTCCTACGATAGCTCCAGAAATAAGAGCTGCGGTAAGACCTGCAAATGTCAATTGGAATACAATAAAGAGTATTGTAGGAATTGATCCAGTCAAGTCATTGACGCCGATTCCAGACATGAAGAAATGTGCAGGCTCAGCAATCAAACCGCTTATGCTCACATCTCCAAAAGCAAATGGATATCCATAAGCCACCCATATGATACTTGCTATGGAGAATGCTATAAATGTTAAAAACATTGTATTCAATACGTTTTTCCTTTTTGTAAGACCACTATAAAAGAAAGCTACTCCAGGGATGCTCATCAATAGAACCAAAATGGTTGCTATGAGGATCCATGCAGTATCTCCTGTACTTAACATAACCATATTATCATTTTCTCATATAATCAATTAATAAATAAAAATTAAGGAAATAATCACTAAGTTTTTCTACATAAAATCATTTTTTTATTTCCTATCGGAAGGCGGCTTCCGACTTCCGACATATTAGTATTTGTTTTCATAGTATATAAATATTCCGTATGAAAAAACTGCTAAAAGCCTAAAAAAATGGAAATAACTAAATAAATGAAAGAATTAACATAGATAACTGTTTTTAATGTCCTTAAGCTAAACAATCACGAAACAGAACAGGAAAAAAGACAATAAAAATAAATATTACCATAATATATAAATACTATTTAAATAAAAAATTAATAATGTATTTTAATTTATATATAATATAATGAGTTCAAAGAGGTGAGAATTTGAAAGTTGATCGGAAAGCCAAATTCTGCATATTTTTTGTCATTGCAATCCTTGCCTTGGGATTGAGTAATTTTGCAGCTGCATTTACCGGAGATTTTGTCACATCATCCTTTCCGGGAATCAATGACACCGACAAGATGATTGCGTTGGACGATGACAATTTCGCTCCAGCAAGCATAAATGCAGTTTATGAACAAAAAAAGGTAGTAGAAGTTAACGAAACTGACAATGCAACTGATTCAAATTCCACTATAGAAGAAGATGATGACGACGATTCTGATGATACAAAACCAAATGGCAACAATCAGAACGGCAATTCAGATTCAAATAATAATGAAAATGGCGGAGGAGATAATTCAAATTCCAAACCAAAACCAAGTCATTCAGATGATGTTGATGATGAATAATTTCCCCAAATCTTTTTTTATTAAATTTACTTAACTTCTAAATTCTCTTTTTTAAATCATTTAATGTAAAATTACTCGTTAAAAGGGAATACATAATAAAATTATATTTATATCATTTAAAATAATTAATAAAAACAAATAAAATAATAAATCAAAATATTACAGAATTTAAGATAATCATGTATAAAGGTGAAACGATGAAAGAAAACAAAGAATTTGCTTTAAAGGTAAAGAGCATTAGAGAAAGACAGAACATGAGCATTGAAGAGCTAGCAGAAAAAAGTGACGTTAAATTAGAAGTTCTTCAAGCTATGGAAAATGGAGAGATTATCCCTTCCCTCACACCACTTACCAAAATGGCAAAGGCCCTTGGTGTTAGAGTCGGAACTTTCCTTGATGACACTCCACAGCTTGGTCCTGTTGTTGTAAGAGGCGGAAAACCAAACAACGTATTATACTTCTCAGGAAGAGAAGACGTTACCAATGCAAGCAATTTGGAATTCCACTCATTAGGTGCAGGTAAAATAGACAGAAACATCGACCCATATATAATTGACATCACCTATGAAAAGGAACATAAGTTATCTTCCCACGAAGGAGAGGAATTCATTTATGTATTGGAAGGTGAGATTGAAGTGGAATACGGCAAGGACAAATTCACTGTAGCTGCAGGAGACAGCATATTCTATGATTCCGTTGTACCTCATCATTTACACTCCAGTGGAGACAAAGCAAAAATATTGGCTGTTTTATACACCCCTTATTAAATTAACTATTGACTAAAAGATTGAGAATTTAACTTAATTTAACCTTTATACGGAAGCAAATTAAAAAAATAAAAATTAAAGAAGAAAATATAAAACCTGATAATTATTGAAAGGGTGAAAATATGAGTGAACTATTTACTGAACTTCCTATTGGTAAATTCTTCGAAAATATGGTTGAAAAGCAACCTGATCATGAATTTATCGTTTATCCCGACAGAAACCTAAGATTTACATATAAGGAGTTCGATGAAAGGGTAGACAATTTAGCTAAAGGAATGCTATCAATTGGAATCGAACCTGGAGACCGTGTGGGAATCTGGGCTAAAAACGTGCCGGAATGGCTTACATTTATGTTTGCATGCGCCAAAATCGGTGCAGCTATTGTAACCGTCAACACAGCTTACCAATCCCATGAACTGGAATATGTATTAGGCCAATCCGAAATGAAGGCAATCGGAATGACCGACGGATTCAGGGACACAAGCTACTTTGACATCATCCACGAACTTGTGCCGGAAATGCTTACAAGCGCAAGAGGCAATTTGAACAGCGAAAAGTTCCCTTACTTGAAGTACATAATCCATGTGGGACAGGAAAAGCACAGGGGAATGTTCAACACAAACGAATTATTGCTCCTTGGAATGAACTATGATGAAGAGGAATATCAAAAGATTAAGGATGCAGTCACACAAAATGACGTAATCAATATGCAATATACAAGCGGTACCGAAGGATTCCCTAAGGGAGTAATGCTTACCAGCCGTAACATTCTAAATGACGGATATTACATTGGAGAGAACATGAACTATACTCCTAATGACAGACTTCTATTACAAGTGCCATTATTCCACTGTTTCGGAACTGTACTCGGCGTAATGGCAGTAATCACCCATGGATCCACCATGGTTGTGCTTGAGGAATATGA
Source organism: Methanobrevibacter sp. (assembly GCF_017410345.1). Lineage (NCBI taxonomy): Archaea > Methanobacteriati > Methanobacteriota > Methanobacteria > Methanobacteriales > Methanobacteriaceae > Methanobrevibacter > Methanobrevibacter sp. Next base: position 3,232 of record NZ_JAFQQZ010000033.1, on the reverse strand, counting down.
CCCTCTTCTTGCAATTTCATCAATTCAAAAGGAAAAATGTACCTCCGTTTATGGAGTGCCTACAATGTTCATAGGCATGATGAACCATCCTATGTTTGAGATGTTTGACATGTCATCACTTAGAACAGGTATCATGGCAGGTTCCACCTGTCCCGTTGAGACAATGAAGGATGCAATCAATAAGATGAACATGACCGAGATTACCAGCGTATACGGACTTACAGAAGCGGGACCTGGATTTACACAAACCAATGCCGCTGATTCATTTGAGAAAAAGATCAATACCGTGGGAAGAAAGTTCCCTAACATTGAAGTGAAGATTGTAGATCCTGAAACCGGCGAAGAGCTTGGACCTGGAGAAACCGGAGAGATCATGTGCAGAGGATTCAACGTGATGAAAGGATACTACAACATGCCTGAAAAGACCGCTGAAACCATCGAACCTGACGGATGGCTACACTCCGGTGACTTGGCAACCGTTGATGAAGAGGGATACTACTCCATTGTAGGACGTATCAAGGACATGATCATCCGTGGTGGAGAGAACATCTATCCAAGGGAAATCGAAGAATATCTTTTCACCCACGAATGCGTGCAGGATGTTCAGGTGGCAGGTATTCCTGATGAAAAGTACGGTGAATTGGTAGGAGCATTCATCATCAGAGAGCCTGGATTCGAAGATGTTACCGAAGCTGACATCAGAGACTTCTGCATCGGTAAGATTGCAAGATACAAAGTTCCTAAATATGTATTCTTTGTAGACGAGTTCCCACTTACCACAAGCGGTAAGATCCAGAAATACAAATTGGGAGAAATCGGATTGAAGCTTCTCGATGAGAGAAGGGCAAGAGGAGAATTATAATTCTTCTCAATTTGCTTTTTTTTCTTTTTTTAACTTTTTTAATTATTAACAGACCTATATTTTTAATAATCTTATGCTATTTTTCGACTTTAAAAACAATTCCAACTATTTTAATTTAAAATTTTTATTTAATCTTTCAAAGCAAATGAAAAACTTTTTTTAATATTAAACTAAATTAATTAATAATCATTTTTAACAATTTTATGATGGTGATGGGATATGAATAAGGAAAAGGCCAATATTTCACTTGAACCATTGGAGGATGATGATAAAGAGCAATTTATAATTGATAATCAGGAAGCATTCAATTATGGTGCTTTGGAAGAATTTGGACGATTATACGATAACTTTGAAGAAGATGGACAGATCATAGCAAGAGATACCATAGAAAAATCCATAGAGGAAGGGGAAGCATATCGCATAATGCTTGACAATGAAATAGTGGGCGGCGCAATAATTAAAGTGAATGGAGAAGAAGGGGAATTATTGATTCTATTCGTTTCTCCTAAAGCCCACAGCAAAGGAATCGGATTTGCTGCATGGTGTGAAATAGAAAAGATTCATCCGGAAGTTAGGGTTTGGGAAACTGTAACACCTTACTTTGAAAAGCGAAACATACACTTCTATGTAAACAGATGCGGATTCGATATTGTAGAGTTTTACAACAAATACAATCCAGATCCAAACGAAGAGGACTGTGAACATTCAGATGATGAAGGAATGGATGAGGAGATGTTTAGATTCAGAAAGATAATAAAAAAATGAATAGGAGTTCTCCATCATATAAGTATAATCAATTAAAGAGGCATAAAGATAATAATTTATACTATTTAATACAAATAATATAGTAATTTTAAAACAATATCAGATGATTGAAATGGATTATGATGTAATATATATTGGAAGTGGAAATGCAGCATGGCAGGGAGGCCGTTTCCTAAGAAAGGCTGGCCTTAAGATATTGATTGTGGAGGAAAGCCTATACGGTGGAACCTGTGCAAACAGAGGATGCAACTCAAAGGCATTGCTTGACGCCCCTTATGAAATAAAGGCATTGGGAGAGAATTTTGAAGGCTGTGGAAAATCAGGTGACTTTGAAGTGAACTGGCCGGACCTTATGAAATTGAAACGTGAGCGCATTGCAGGAATGGCACCATTTTTAGACAATAAGTTCAAGGAATATGACCTTGACACAGCTCATGGAAAGGGAATCATCATTGATGAGCATACCGTTCAAGTTGGAGATGAGCAATTCACAACAGAAAAGATAGTCATCTGTACAGGATTGAAACCGGTCATTCCAGACATTTCGGGAAAGGAATACCTCCATGACAGCACTGACTTTTTGGACATTGACGAGCTTCCAAAGCATGCAATCATCATAGGTGCCGGCTTTGTAGGAATGGAATTCGCTTCAATACTTGCAGAGGCTGGCCTTGAAGCTGATGTAATCATCAGAGGGGATATGGCATTGAAATACTTCCACCAGCCATATGTTCAGAATGTAATTGAAATCCTAAAGGAAAAAAACATCAGATTCCATTTCAACGAAACTGTCAATGAAATAATCAAAGACGACAGTATAACAATCAATAATCCTGAAGAAAAGGTCTTAAATCTTGAAAAGGCATTGAACACCGATGATGAATTAAGGGATCCTGATGCAAAGATTGACAATAAGGCTTATGAGAATGGATTTACAGTTAAATGTGAAAGCGGACTTGAATTGACTGGAGACTATGTCATTTCAGCAATGGGAAGGGAAGCCAATGTAGAGAACATAGGTCTTGAGAATGTAGGATTGCCATATACCAAAAGAGGAATCAAGGTAAATGAATACCTCCAGACTGATGTGCCTAACATCTATGCATGCGGTGATGTTGCAGACAGCGGAATTGCAAAGCTTGTAACAGTTGCAATCCATCAATCAAAATACCTTGGAAAGGCTTTGGCAGAAGAAAATCCGGATAAGATTATCTACCCTGTTGTTCCAGCAGTTGCATATACAATACCAAGAATTGCCACTGTTGGAGTTCCAGCCTTTGTGGCTGAAGAGATGGATGAATATGAAGTTCACAGAATCAGATATGGTAAATCATACTCATTAGAACTTAAAAACGATAGAACCGCAGAAGCAAAGGTCATTGTAGATAAGGACCTTCAGATTGTAGGTGCTGAAATCTATGCTGCAGATGCTGAGAATGTTGCAAATATGTTCACATTCATCATAAATCAGAAAATTAGTCTTGATGAGTTAGATGATATGATCTATGCATTCCCATCAAGCAGTTCAGTATGCTTGTACAAATTGCACAATATTCATTATAAATTTTAGAACATAGAATTACTCTATGTTTTAAATTTTTTTAT